>NZ_JBVHTR010000025.1:85387-104509 GCF_055565775.1 Streptomyces sp. NPDC028331
ATGCTCCAAAACAAGAAAAGAACAACCCCCCCCCCCACCCCCCCCACCCCCCCCCCACCACCCCCCCCCCCCCCCCCGCCGCCGTGAGAAGGGCTACCCCCTTCGCCCGCCGTTGCCGTTCCCGTTGCCACCGTTTCCGTTGCCCTGGAAGAAGCCGTCGGGGAAGGAGAAGGTCGGCGTGGGCTGCCCGCCGTTGGTTCCGCCGGTGTCGGTCGGCCCTCCGATCAGGCCGCCGATCAGGCCGCCGGTCGTCTGCCCGCCGTTGTCGTTGCCGTTGCCGTCACCGTGCCCGTGCCCGTGCCCGTGGCTCTTGTCGCCGCCGTTGTCGTCCGGGATGTTGACGAGGTTGAAGTCCGGGGCCGGCTTGCCCGCCAGTGCCCCCGTCATCATGTCGCGCCAGACCGGGCCCGGGACCTGGCCGCCGAAGACCTTGGCGTAGGTGGTGCCGCCGATGGTGATGTCGTACATCTGGCGCTTGTGCGCGGGGTCGCCCACCCAGACCGCGCCCGACATGTTCGGCGTGTAGCCGACGAACCAGGCCGCGTACCGGGAGTCCGTCGTACCGGTCTTGCCCGCGCTGGGTCGGCTGCCGAGGCCGGCCTCCGTACCCGTACCGTCCTCGACGACGCCCTTCAGGAGCGTGTTGACCGTGTCCGCGGTGGTCTCCGACATCGCGCGCGAGCACGTCGACTTCGGGACCGGCAGGGTCTTCTTCTCGTTGCCGACGGTCTGCGTGATCGACTCGATCGCGACCGGCGTGCAGTACGTGCCGCGGTCGGCGAAGGTGGCGTACGCGCTCGCCATCGTCAGCGGCGACACCTCCTGGGTGCCGAGCGCGATCGAGGGGGCCTGGGCGATCGGCGAGCCGTCAGCGCGGTGGAAGCCCACCTTCTTGGCCATGTCTATGACCGGGCAGATGCCGATGTCGCTGATCAGCTGCACGTAGTAGGTGTTGACCGACTTGGCGGTCGCCTCCTTCATGCGGTACGGGCCGTGCTCCGACTCGTTCTCGTTGGTGAGCTTGGTGCCGTCCGTGTTCTGCCACTGCTTGCCGTCGCAGGCGGCGACCGGGCTCGGGTACTCCATCTGGTACGGCGACGAGTACTCCTGGGTCGCCGGCTTGCCGCCCTCGATGGCGGCCGCGGCCACGATCGGCTTGAAGGTCGAACCGCCCTGGTAGCCGGCGCCGCCGCCCATGTCCTTGTCCACGGACAGGTTGATCTGCGTCTCGTCCTTGCCGAAGCCGTACGGACGGGACTGGCCCATGGCGAGGATCTTGCCGGTGCCGGGCTCGACGATGGTCGCGGCCGCGGCCACGTCGTCGCTCTTGTTGACGTGGTCCTTGATGGACGTCTGCACCGAATCCTGCGCCTGCGGGTCCAGGGTGGTGCGGATCGTCAGACCGCCGCGGTTCCAGATCCGCGCCCGTTCCGCCTGGGTCTTGCCGAAGATCGGGTCGTTCAGGAAGACCTCGCGGACGTAGTCGCAGAAGAAGCCCGCACCCTTGACGGCCGTGATGCAGCCGTTCTTCGGCTGGCTCACGTGCAGGCCGAGGCCGGTCGCCTTGGCCTTGTCGGCCTCCGCCTGCGAGATGTCGTGCAGGTCCGCCATGCGCTGCAGCACGACGTTGCGCCGCTGCTTGGCCTCCGCCTCGTCGTTCACGGGGTCGTAGCGCGTCGGCGACTGGACGAGGCCCGCGAGGAGCGCGGACTCCTGGAGGTTCAGGTCCTTGGCGTGCTTGGAGAAGTAGCGCTCGGAGGCGGCCTCGACGCCGTAGGCCTGCTGGCCGAAGAACGTGATGTTCAGGTAGTTCTCGAGGATCTTCTTCTTGCCGAGCTTCTCCTCGATCTGGATCGCGTACTTGAGCTCGCGGATCTTGCGGCCGAGGGTCTGCTGGGTGGCCTGGGCGACCTTGGTCGGGTCGTCGCCGGCCTCCTCGATGAAGTAGTTCTTCACCAGTTGCTGGGTGAGCGTGGAGGCGCCCTGGGCCACTCCGCCGCTCTGCGCGTTCTTGTTCAGCGCGCGCAGGACGCCCTTCAGGTCGATCGCGCCGTGCTGGTAGAACCGCGAGTCCTCGATGGCGACGATCGCCTTCTGCATGTACGGCGAGACGTTCTTGAGGTCCACCACCGTGCGGTCGCGCGAGTAGACCGTGGCGATCTGGCCGCCCTGGCTGTCGAGGATGGTGGTGCGCTGGCTGAGCTGGGGGCTCTTCAGATTGGCCGGGATCTCGTCGAATCCCTGGACCGAACCCTTGGCCACGAGTCCGAGCGCACCCGCGGCGGGCAGGGCGATGCCGGCCATCACAGCTCCCGCGAGCACACTCACTCCGAGGAACTTGGCGGCCTGCTGCACGGGGGACTGCCCCCCGCCCGAGCGCTTTTTTGGCATGAGGGCAGCCTACGTTCTCATTCGCCGGACACGCGTATAGGCCTTGGCCTAAGCTGCTCCCAACTGTCACAGCAGCAGGGCCATGTATCAAGTACGTCCGGCGACCCCGAATCGTTCCGGTGTTCCTCGAACTTTTTTGGTGGACGCGCGCCCGGATTCGCCTTGTGTGTCAGCAGGCGTCCGTTGTGACACAACTGAACTGCCGTGGTTTGTCCGGAAAGTCACGTTTGTTACCAGCTCACTCCCACGGGTGATCTGCCGTTTACCCATAGTCCGTTCGGGCCATTCAAGATTGGGCCCGAAGGGGGTGTTGCGCTGTCCCCTCCTTCCGTAACGTCCTCAACTGGCGGCGGTGAATATGCCGCTGCCGCCGTGGGGGAGCCTCGATTCGGGAGAGGACGGCGCCGGTATGGGCTGGGTAACCGACTGGAGTGCGCAGGCGGCCTGCCGCACTACCGATCCGGATGAACTGTTCGTTCAGGGAGCAGCGCAGAACAGGGCCAAGGCGGTGTGCACCGGATGTCCGGTACGCACGGAATGCCTGGCTGATGCGCTGGACAACCGCGTCGAGTTCGGCGTCTGGGGTGGCATGACGGAGCGGGAGCGCCGCGCACTGCTGCGCAGGCGGCCGACCGTCACGTCGTGGCGTCGCCTGCTGGAGACCGCGCGTACGGAGTACGAGCGCGGGGCGGGCCTGCTGCCGCTCGGCGAGGAAGAGACGTACGAGAACTACGCGGCGGTGAGCTGAGGGCGGCCACCGTCCGAGGCGGTCGCCGTCACAGGCGGCCGCGATGCGAGGCAGTCGCCGCCCGAGCCGGTCGCGGCGGGCGGCGTATGTGTCCCGGTCCCACGCCGCGGACGGCGCAGGTGTGCCGACACGGACCGCGCGCAGGCGTGGGCAGCCGTGCCTGCCGGGCCCGGCAGGGCTGGACTGCCGCGCCCGAGAGGTCGCGCACTGTCGTGCGCCTGCCTCGGCCCTACGAGCGCACCGGGCGACCGGCCGCCCTGTGCCGGCCTCGGCTGCCTCCCGGCGACCCCACCGGGACCCTCACGCGTATTCTTCGCGCTCCTCGGGCCGGTCGGGCTGGTTGGCCGCGAGGCGGTCACCGATGTCCCGCAGCCCCGCGAGGTCGTGGACGTCGCCGGGCAGCGCGGCCACTTCCGCCACGGCCACCTCGGGGTGGAGCGCGGTGAAACGGTCACGCGTGCGCCGCTCGCGGGAGAGCAACTGCATACGCTCGGCGTGCAGTCGCAACAGACCCGCGGTGAGGTGCTCGATGCTCCGGTCCTGGTCCGTGGCGGTGGGGGAGTCCGGGCCGGGGCCAGATGCTTCGGAAGAGGGGGATCCTGAACTGCCGTACGTGTCGGGAGCGTTACGAAGTCCAGCCTTCCCGCCCCGCTGATCCACAATGCGGGGCTCGTCAAGATTTTCTGCGGCGGCGAGTGCCCGCTCGGCCGACAGTTGGGCGGCGTCACTGCCGTGCACCCGGTTGAGCACCAGGCCGGCCAGCGGCATGTCCTCGGCGGCCAGGCGCTGCACGAAGTACGCGGCCTCCCGCAGCGCGTCCCGCTCCGGGGCCGCCACCACCAGGAACGCCGTGCCGGGCGCCTGCAGCAGCTTGTACGTGGCGTCCGCGCGCGTGCGGAACCCGCCGAACATGGTGTCCATGGCGGCCACGAACGTCTGGACGTCCTTCAGGAGCTGACCCCCGAGCAGCTTCCCCAGGGCGCCCGTCATCATCGACATGCCGACGTTCAGGAACTTCATCCCCGCGCGGCCGCCCATCTTCGCCGGGGCCATCAGGACTCGGATCAGCCTGCCGTCCAGGAAGGACCCGAGCCTCTTGGGGGCGTCCAGGAAGTCCAGTGCCGAGCGCGAGGGCGGCGTGTCGACGACGATGAGGTCCCACTCGTCCCGCGCCCGCAACTGCCCCAGCTTCTCCATCGCCATGTACTCCTGCGTGCCCGCGAAACCCGCGGAGAGCGACTGGTAGAAGGGGTTGCCCAGGATGGCGGCGGCCCGTTCGCGGTCCGCGTGCGCCTCGACGATCTCGTCGAAGGTGCGCTTCATGTCGAGCATCATGGCGTGCAGTTCGCCGCCCGCGCTGTCGTCGATGCCCTTCACCCGCCGCGGCGTGTTGTCGAGGGCGTCGATGCCCATCGACTGGGCGAGCCGGCGGGCCGGGTCGATGGTGAGCACCACCACCTTGCGGCCGCGCTCGGCGGCGCGCAGGCCCAGGGCGGCCGCCGTGGTCGTCTTGCCGACGCCGCCGGAGCCGCAGCACACGACGATGCGGGTCTGCGGATCGTCCAGGAGAGGGTCGATCTCCAGCACGGGCCCCGGGTTCAACGCGCGTGTGGAACCCGTGTCGTGGGCCCAGGGCGCATCGGGGGCGGACTCGGCGTGCGGGTGGGCCGGGCCGGTCCGTGCGTCGTCGTGCGTGGGGGCCGTGTCGGCCTGTGTGGGGGCCTGGTCGTCGTGCGTGGGGGCCGGGTCCGAGCTCATGAGATCCCTTGCTGACGCAGTTCCGTGGCCAGTTCGTACAGGCCCGCCAGGTCCATTCCCTCGGCGAGCAGCGGCAGTTCGTGCAGGGGCAGGCCCAGTTCGGCGAGGACGGCACGCTGCTCGCCCTCCAGGCCGAACCGCTCCGCGTACTCGTCGGCCTGCTTCAGCAACGGGTCCACCAGCCGCTCGGCGAGCCCGCCGCGCCGCGCACCGCCGAGTCCGGCGCCCGAGAGGGACTGGGCGATGGCCGTCCGCGGCACCGTGTGCGCGAGGTCGAGGTCCGCCTGGTCCAGGACCTCGGGCCGCACCATGTTCACGATGATCCGGCCCACCGGAAGCTTCGCGGCACGCAGTTCGGCGATCCCGTCCGCGGTCTCCTGGACGGGCATCTCCTCCAGGAGCGTCACCAGGTGCACGGCCGTCTCGGGGGACTTCAGCACCCGCATCACGGCCTGGGCCTGGTTGTGTATCGGGCCGATCTTGGCGAGGCCCGCCACCTCGTCGTTGACGTTCAGGAAGCGGGTGATGCGGCCGGTGGGAGGCGCGTCCATCACCACGTAGTCGTACGCGAACCGGCCGCTCTTGTCCTTCCTGCGGACGGCCTCGCACGCCTTGCCGGTCAGCAGCACGTCCCTGAGGCCGGGGGCGATGGTGGTGGCGAAGTCGATGGCGCCGAGCTTCTTCAGGGCCCGCCCCGCGCCGCCCAGTTTGTAGAACATCTGGAGGTAGTCCAGCAGGGCCAGCTCGGGGTCGATGGCGAGCGCGTACACCTCCCCGCCGCCCGGGGCGACGGCGATCTTCCGCTCCTCGTACGGAAGCGCCTCCGTCTCGAAGAGTTGTGCGATGCCTTGTCTGCCCTCGACCTCGACCAGAAGGGTGCGTTTGCCCTCGGTCGCGAGGGCGAGCGCGAGTGCCGCGGCGACCGTGGTCTTTCCGGTCCCGCCCTTACCGCTGACGACCTGGAGCCTGCTCACGTCCTCGAGCCTAACCAGTTCGCGCGCGGGCTACGCGGGAGGCTGTGGACAACCGCGGTCCCGGTCGGCCTCCCGCCGGTCGCCTGCGCCGCGCCGGTGGGCCCGCGTGCGGGCCGCGGCGACCGTTCCGACCCGCTTTGCGCAAGTTCGTTGTCCCGGTCGTGGCCGACCGGGTGACCCTCGCGCCGCAGCGGCTACAGTCGGCCCCATGACCAAGTGGGAATACGTCACCGTGCCGCTGCTCGTCCACGCCACGAAGCAGATTCTGGACACCTGGGGCGAGGACGGCTGGGAGCTCGTCCAGGTCGTGCCCGGGCCGAACAACCCCGAGCAGCTCGTGGCCTATCTGAAGCGGGAGAAGCAGGCGTGAGCGCGGTCGAGTCCCGGCTGGCCGAACTGGGTCTGAGCCTGCCGCAGGTCGTGCCGCCGCTCGCCGCCTACCAGCCCGCCGTGCAGTCGGGGCCGTATGTGTACACCTCCGGGCAGCTCCCGATGGTGGACGGCAAGCTGCCGGTGACCGGCAAGGTGGGCGCCGAGGTCACCGCGGAGGAGGCCAAGGAGCTGGCTCGTACGTGCGCGCTGAACGCGCTCGCCGCGGTCAAGTCCGTGACGGGCGACCTGGACCGCATCGCGCGCGTGGTGAAGGTCGTGGGCTTCGTGGCGTCGGCCTCCGACTTCACGGGCCAGCCCGGTGTCGTCAACGGCGCCAGCGAACTGCTCGGCGAGGTCCTCGGCGACAAGGGCGTGCACGCCCGCAGCGCGGTCGGCGTGGCCGTGCTCCCGCTGGACGCGCCGGTCGAGGTCGAGATCCAGGTGGAGCTGGAGCAGGCGTGATCGCCGCTCGCTGAACACGCGAGGGCGATGACGTCCGGGCGAGGGCGCAGGGGCGACGTCCCCCGGCAGGCGATCGTCGCCTCTCGAACATCCGCTCACTACGGGATAGCCTCCGCCCATGGCGAATGGTCAGTGGTTTCCCCCGGAGTGGCCAGAGCGGATCCGCGCGCTCGCGCAGGGCACGCTCACCCCGGTCACCCCGAAGCGTGCGGCCACCGTCATACTCCTCAGGGACGACGGCGGCGCCCCGGCCGTCCACATGTTGCGCAGACGCGCCTCCATGGCGTTCGCGGGAGGCGCGTACGCCTATCCGGGCGGCGGTGTCGACCCGCGCGACCACGATCTGCGGATCGGCTGGGCGGGCCCCACGCGCGCGTGGTGGGCCGAGCGCCTCGGCGTCGACGAGACGTCCGCCCAGGCGATCGTCTGCGCCGCCGTACGGGAGACGTACGAGGAGGCGGGCGTGCTGCTCGCCGGACCGGCCCCGGACACGGTCGTCGGCGACACCACGGGCGCGGACTGGGAGGCGGACCGCGCGGCCCTGGTCGCCCGCGACCTGTCGTTCGCGGAGTTCCTCGAGCGCCGGGGGCTGGTCCTGCGCTCCGACCTGCTCGGCGCGTGGACCCGCTGGATCACTCCGGAGTTCGAGTCCCGCCGCTACGACACGTGGTTCTTCGTGGCCGCGCTCCCCGAGGGGCAGCGCACCCGCAACGCCTCCACGGAGGCCGACAGCACGGTGTGGATCCGCCCGGCCGAGGCGGCTGCCGCGTACGACAGGGGCGAGCTGCTGATGATGCCGCCCACCATCGCGACCCTGCGCCAGCTCATCCCCTGCGCGACCGCCGCCGAGGCGCTGAAGGCCGCGCCCGGCCGTGACCTGAGTCCCGTTCTGGCCACGGCCCGCCTCGAGGACGGCCGGATCGTGCTGTCCTGGCCGGGCCACGACGAGTTCACCAAGCACATCCCGACGGGCCGGACGCCCGCATGACCCACGCGATCCACGCGACGGAAGGTTCCCTGGCATGACGGACGCCGCAGCCCTCCCCGGCCGGCCGCGCGGCGCGGTCCTCTCCGGCCCGGCCACCACGCGCGCGGTGAACGTCCTCGCGCCCAACGCGTCGCCGATGACCCTGGACGGCACCAACACCTGGGTGGTCTCCGAGCCCGGCTCCGAGCAGGCGGTGGTGATCGACCCCGGACCGCTCGACGAGGGCCACCTGCGCAATGTGATCGAAACGGCGGAGAAGTCCGGCAAGCGGATAGCGCTCACCCTGCTCACGCACGGGCACCCGGACCACGCGGAGGGCGCCGCCCGGTTCGCCGAGCTGACGGGCACGAAGGTGCGCGCCCTGGACCCCGCGCTCCGCCTCGGCGACGAGGGCCTCGGCCAGGGTGACGTGATCACGGTCGGCGGCCTGGAGCTGAGGGTCGTGCCGACGCCGGGTCACACCTCCGACTCCCTGTGCTTCCACCTCCCGGCCGACCGGGCCGTGCTGACGGGCGACACCGTCCTGGGCCGCGGTACGACGGTGGTGGCGCACCCCGACGGCCGCCTGGGGGACTATCTGGACTCCCTGCGCCGCCTCAGGTCGCTCACGGTCGACGACGGGGTCCACACGGTGCTGCCGGGCCACGGGCCGGTCCTGGAGGACGCCCAGGGCGCCGTCGAGTACTACCTCGCCCACCGCGCCCACCGTCTCGCCCAGGTCGAGACGGCGGTCGAGAACGGGCACCGCACCCCGAGCGAGGTCGTCGCCCATGTGTACGCCGACGTGGACCGCTCCCTGTGGCCGGCGGCGGAGCTGTCGGTGCGGGCGCAGCTCGACTACCTGAGCGAGCACGGCCTGATCTGAACCCCCGGGTGCGCGGGGCCCCGCGGCCTGCACGCGCGCGGGCCGGGGTCCTGCGGCCCGCACGCGCGCCGGCCGGGGTCCTGCGGCCCGCACGCGCGCGTGCTCCGGCCTCGGGTGCAAGCGGCGGCCCGGTGCCGCGGCTTCGGCCGGTGGCGGTCCTCGACGGCCGCCGCGGAGGACTCTGTCGGCGGCGGCACTCGGCCGACGGCGACGGCGAAGGGCCCCGCCTCACCGAGAAGCGGGGCCCGAAGCCGTACGGACGGGACGGGGCGTCAGCGCGAGCGCTTGGCCAGTCGCTCCACGTCCAGCAGGATCACGGCCCGCGCCTCCAGGCGGAGCCATCCGCGCTGGGCGAAGTCCGCCAGCGCCTTGTTCACGGTCTCGCGGGACGCGCCGACGAGCTGGGCCAGCTCCTCCTGCGTGAGGTCGTGCACGACGTGGATGCCCTCCTCGGACTGCACGCCGAAGCGCCGGGAGAGGTCCAGCAGGGCGCGCGCGACACGGCCCGGCACGTCCGAGAAGACCAGGTCGGACATCTGGTCGTTGGTCTTGCGAAGCCGCCGGGCGACGGCGCGCAGCAGCGCGGCGGCCACCTCGGGCCGTGCGTTCAACCACGGCTGGAGGTCGCCGTGGCCCAGGCCCAGCAGCTTGACCTCGGTCAGCGCGGTGGCCGTCGCCGTACGCGGGCCCGGGTCGAACAGCGACAGCTCGCCGATCAGCTCACCGGGGCCGAGCACCGCCAGCATGTTCTCGCGGCCGTCGGGGGACGTGCGGTGGAGCTTGACCTTGCCTTCCATGACCACGTACAGGCGGTCACCGGGGTCGCCCTCGTGGAACAGCGAGTCGCCGCGGGCGAGGGTCACCTCACTCATGGAGGCGCGGAGCTCCGCGGCCTGCTCGTCATCGAGCGCCGCGAAGAGCGGGGCGCGCCGCAGAACGTCGTCCACGAGTTCTCTCCTTGTCGACCTGCTCAGGGGATCTTGCTCCCCCGGATACCAGGGGACCGTGTTCCCCATTTTGCCGGACGGTCCAAACAGTGTGATCTGTCACAAGGATGCCGCACCGATGCCCCGGGATACGCGGCAGGGGTCCAATTGGATGCTGATCTTCCGGGTGCGGGGCGGATGTCGGTGCCGGGCCTTAGGCTGGCCGGGTGTCCAAATCGCCGGTGAGAACACAGGCCAAGGGGGCTGGACGGGTGGTTGCACGTCGCGATTCCGCTCTGGGCGAACAGGGTCCTGGTGGCGGAAGGAAAACGGCAAAGACGGCGAAGGCGGCGCCCGAGGAAGCGCCGGAGCAGCGCCCTGTCGGGAAGCCGGCCACCAGGAGGGCCACGGCCGCCACCAAGAAGGCCGCTCCCGCGAAGAAGGCCGCTCCCGCGAAGAAGGCCGCTCCGGCGAAGAAGGCGGCCGGCGCCACCACGACGGCGACCGCGACGACCCCCGCGAAGGCGGCGGCGAAGAAGGCCCCGAGCGGGAGGACTGCGTCCGGGAAGGCCGCCACGGCCAAGGAGACCCAGGCCGAGAAGGCCACGCCCGAGAAGACCCCGGCCAAGAGGACCGCGGCGAAGAAAGCTCCGGCCAAGAAAGCCCCGGCCAAGAAAGCCCCGGCCAAGAAAGCCCCGGCCAAGAAGACCCCCAGGAAGCCCGCCCACGCCGAGGCCGTCGTCGCCGACGGCACCGTCGCGGTCGGGCGCGCCCCCGCGAAGACGGTGGCCGCCAAGCCCCCCACGAGCGAGTCCCGCACCGCTCTCGTCCGCCGTGCCCGCCGCATCGACCGCGAGCTCGCCGAGGTGTACCCGTACGCCCACCCGGAGCTCGACTTCGAGAACCCCTTCCAGCTCATCGTCGCGACGGTCCTGTCCGCGCAGACCACCGACCTCCGGGTGAACCAGACCACCCCGGAACTGTTCGCCAAGTACCCGACCCCGGAGGACCTGGCGGCGGCCAACCCGGAGCAGGTCGAGGAGATCCTGCGCCCGACCGGGTTCTTCCGGGCCAAGACCAAGTCGGTCATAGGGCTCTCCAAGGCCCTGGTGGAGCAGTTCGGCGGCGAGGTCCCCGACCGCCTCGAAGACCTCGTCAAACTGCCCGGCGTCGGCCGCAAGACCGCGTTCGTGGTGCTGGGCAACGCCTTCGGCCGCCCCGGCATCACCGTCGACACGCACTTCCAGCGGCTGGTGCGCCGCTGGCGGTGGACCGACGAGACCGACCCGGACAAGATCGAGGCGGCGGTCGGCGCGCTCTTCCCCAAGAGCGACTGGACCGACCTGTCCCACCACGTCATCTGGCACGGCCGCCGCATCTGCCACGCCCGCAAGCCGGCCTGCGGCGCCTGCCCGATCGCCCCGCTCTGCCCGGCCTACGGGGAGGGCGAGACCGACCCGGAGAAGGCCAAGAAGCTGCTGAAGTACGAGAAGGGCGGCTTCCCCGGCCAGCGGCTCAAGCCCCCGCAGGCGTACCTGGACGCGGGCGGCAAGCCGGCCCCTCCGCTGGGCGCCGGGTGACGGCCGCGCGCGGTGCGGCACGCCACCCGGTGGAGGGACGTGTCCGCACGGGCCGCAGGGCGCGACACCCGCACGAGGGATGCGCGGAACGATCCGTGGTGGCGCGGGCGTTGGAACCGGCAGATCGGGGGTGGCGATGACGCACGCGAGCAACACGGGCCACAGGCACGACACGGACGGCGTACGGCTGCGGCTGAGCACGGAGGGCCTGCCGGACTGGCTCGACCCGGTGGTACGGGCCGCGCGGACCGTCGAGCCGCTCCAACTCAGCCGTTTCCTGCCGCCGGAGAACGGCGCGGGGCGCCAGTCGGCCGTGCTGATCCTGTTCGGCGAGGGCAAGCGCGGCCCCGAGCTGCTGCTGATGGAGCGCGCCGGTTCGCTGCGCTCGCACGCCGGGCAGCCCTCGTTCCCCGGTGGCGCCCTCGACCCCGAGGACGGCGACCCGAAGGGTGACGGACCGCTGCGGGCGGCCCTGCGGGAGGCCGAGGAGGAGACCGGGCTCGACCCGTCCGGCGTGCAGCTCTTCGGGGTGCTGCCCAAGCTGTACATCCCGGTCAGCGGCTTCGTCGTGACACCCGTCCTCGGCTGGTGGCGCGAGCCGAGCCCGGTGGGTGTCGTCGATCCGAACGAGACGGCGCGGGTGTTCACCGTGCCCGTGGCGGATCTCACGGACCCGGCCAACAGAGCCACCACCGTCCACCCCAGCGGCCACCGAGGTCCGGCATTCCTGGTCGAATCGGCCCTCGTCTGGGGCTTCACAGCCGGCGTCATCGACCGCCTGCTGCACTACGCGGGCTGGGAGCGTCCCTGGGACCGGGACAGGCAGGTCCCGCTCGACTGGCGCTCATGACAAGGTGACCTGCGTGCTGTGTTTTCCCGGCGAGCGGCGCGCCGCCATGCCGCCGCGTGCTGAGCCGGATCCCCGGCCGGGCGACGGCGACCGCAGACGTGACGAGGCGAGGCGAGGCTTGAAGCAGTGAACGTGCTGGACATCCTGTTGCTGGTCGCCGCCGTCTGGTTCGCGGTCGTCGGCTACCGCCAGGGCTTCGTCGTCGGCATCCTGTCGGTGATCGGCTTCCTGGGCGGCGGCCTCGTCGCGGTCTATCTGCTGCCGTTCCTGTGGGACAGGGCGACGGGCGACCACAAGGTGAGCACGACCGTCGCCGTCGTCGCCGTCGTCGTGGTGATCGTCTGCGCCTCCGTCGGCCAGGCCCTGACCACCCACCTCGGCAACAAGCTGCGCAGATACATCACATGGTCCCCGGCGCGCGCCCTGGACGCCACGGGCGGTGCCCTCGTCAACGTGGTGGCGATGCTCCTGGTCGCCTGGCTGATCGGCTCCGCCCTCGCCGGTACGACGCTGCCGACGCTCGGCCGTGAGGTCCGCGGCTCGAAGGTGCTCCTCGGCGTCTCCCGCGCCCTGCCCGCGCAGTCGGACACCTGGTTCGCGGACTTCTCCTCGGTCCTCGCGCAGAACGGCTTCCCGCAGGTCTTCAGCCCGTTCGCGAACGAACCCATCAACGAGGTCCAGCCGCCCGACCCCGCCCTGGCCAGGAGCGCCGTCGCCGTGCGCGCGCAACGCTCCATCGTCAAGGTGATGGGCACGGCGCAGAGCTGCGGCAAGGTCCTCGAAGGCACCGGTTTCGTCTTCGGCGACCGCCGTGTCATGACCAACGCGCACGTGGTCGGCGGCGTTGACGAGCCCACCGTCCAGATAGGCGGCGTGGGACGGAAGTACGACGCGAAGGTGGTCCTGTACGACTGGCGGCGCGACATCGCCGTACTGGACGTCCCGGACCTGGAGGCCCCCGCGCTCAAGTTCGCGTCCACGGACGCGACCGGAGGCAGCGGCGCGATCGTCGCGGGCTTCCCGGAGAACGGCTCGTACAACGTCCAGCCGGCGCGCGTCCGCGGCCGCATCACGGCCAACGGGCCCGACATCTACCACCGCGGCACGGTCCGCCGCGACGTGTACTCGCTGTACGCGACCGTCCGCCAGGGCAACTCCGGCGGCCCGCTGCTCACTCCCGACGGCAGGGTCTACGGGGTGGTGTTCGCCAAGTCCCTGGACGACGCCAACACGGGGTACGCGCTGACGGCGGACGAGGTCCGTCAGGACATCGCCCAGGGGCGTGCGGCGAACCAGCAGGTGGACAGCGACAGCTGTGCGCTGTGAGGCCCGGCGGGCCGCAAGCGGCCGTGGCCGGGCGCGGCTCAGCCGCGCGGGTGGCGCAGACGGACCGAGACCCAGCGGGCCCGGCGGCGCAGAATGCGGGGGATCCCCACCTGGGTCTCCGTGCCCGCCAGTTGCGGGGTGCCCCTTTGGTGGGAGCCCGGCGTGGTGGCCGAGCGGCGGTTGCGTGCTACGTCACTGTAGTCGTGCGTCCAGCCCATACCCCGACGTCTGCCCCCGCCTCAAGGTCGATAACCGCCTCGGGGCCGCCCAATTGGCCTATGCGGCGGGCATGTGGCCGTTCGTGGAACAGGGGTTCGCGTCCGGATACCGGGCGTATGCGCGGGGTGACCGGCCGAGTTCGTCCGCGTTCCGGCCGACTGGCCGATTCCGGGGGGACCGCCGGAAGGTCAGCGGTCGGGCTCCGGGTCCTTCAGCCAGTTGATCAGCTCGGTGGAGAACGCCACGGGGTCCTCCTCGTGCGGGAAGTGTCCGAGGCCGTCGAACAGCCGCCAGCGGTACGGCGCCTCGACGTACTCGCCGGACCCGGCCGCGCTCCTCGTCCGCATCACCGGGTCCAGCGAGCCGTGCAGATGCAGGGTCGGGACCCGTACGGGCCGTTTCATGCGCCGGTTGAACTGGATGCCGTCGGGCCGGGCCAGGGAGCGCACCATCCAGCGGTAGGGCTCGATGGAGCAGTGCGCGGTCGACGGGATGAGCATGGCGCGCCGGTACACCTCCACGGCCTCGTCGTCCGCCGCCTTCGGACCCGACCAGTCCCGGATGAGCTGCCCCACCAGAGCCGCCCCGTCGGCGGTGAGCCGGCGCTCCGGGATCCAGGGCCGCTGGAACCCCCAGATGTGTGAACTGGCGGACGACTGCTTGACGTCGGCGAGCATCGCCGAACGCCAGCGCCGCGGATGCGGCATCGAGGCGACCGCGAGCCGCCGTACGAGCTTGGGACGCATGACGGCCGCCGTCCAGGCCAGGTAGCCGCCCAGGTCGTGGCCGACGAGCGCGGCGTCGGGTTCGCCCAGGGACCGTACGACCCCGGTGATGTCCAGCGCGAGGTTCGCGGGGTCGTAACCGCGCGGCGTACGGTCGCTGCCGCCCACCCCGCGCAGGTCCATGGCCACGGCCCGGAAGCCCGCGTCGGCCAGCGCCACGAGCTGGTGCCGCCAGGTCCACCAGAACTGCGGGAAGCCGTGCAGCAGCAGCACCAGCGGGCCGTCGCCCAGTTCGGCGATGTGGAAACGTGCGCCGTTGGCCGCTACGTCCCGGTGTGTCACCTTTTTCCCGCCGGGGACGTCAAGGCGTACGACTGTGGGGGATTGCGCCGATGGGGTGGCGGGGTCCGTCATGAGGACGAGCGTGCCACAGGTTCGACGGCCTTGTCGGCCCGCTGGGACGACCGCGGGTGCGGCTTGGCGTTCTGCAGCACGCCGGCGGTCTCCTTCATGGACGCGGCGACCTTCTGGGGACCCTTGCCCTTCTTCGCCTTCTTCGCGAACGCCAGGCCGATGAGCCCGAGGAAGCCGGCGACCAGCACGTTCGCGCCGAAGGAGAGCAGGAAGCAGACGGCCAGGTTCCAGCCGCTCCACGTGCGGATGCCGTACGCCAGCGCGAAATTCAGCATCGGCAGGGAGAACAGCAGGACGGCGCCCGCGGCCGAGAACGCGCCGCCGCTCGTCGCACCGCGCTTGACGTCCCGTTTGAGCTGAGCCTTCGCCAGCGCGATCTCGTCGTGCACCAGTGCGGACAATTCGGTCGTCGCCGAGGCGAACAGCTGGCCGATGCTGCGTTCGGCGCCGACCGGGCTGCCGTCGGGTGCGCTCATCGCGATCTCCCTGCTCTCTGCGTACGTGCTCCGCGGACGCTGCGGAGTGTGGTGATGTGTCAGATCATGCCGGACGCTCGTTCTCCTCGCTTGCCCTGCCCGCCACTTCCGCAAGCGCGCCGTCGGCGCCTTCGGCGGGCGGGCCTTCGGCGGGCGGCCCGTCACCGGCGGCCGTGCCGTGCCCGGCCGACTTCAGGGCGGCGAGCCTGCGGTGCTCGGCGGCCTTGCGTTCGTGGATCCCGGCCATGCGCAGGTGGTAGGCCGGGTCGTCCTGCTCGTAGACGTCCGGAATGCCGTCCAGGTCGTCGTCGCGGTCCTCCTCCGCGCACAGGGCGCGGTACTTGGCGTTGCGTATCTTCAGCAGCACCGTCGCGCAGCAGGCCGCGATCAGCGATCCGGTGAGGACGGCGGCCTTGACCTCGTCCCCGAGCGCCGGATCGCCGTCGAAGGCCAGTTCGCCGATGAGCAGTGAGACGGTGAAGCCGATGCCGGCCAGGCAGGCCACCGCGAACACGTCGGCCCAGGCGATGTCCTCGCTGAGCGAGGCCCGGGTGAAGCGGACCGTCAGCCAGGTGCCCCCGAAGACGCCGACCGCCTTGCCGATGACGAGGCCGAGCACGACACCGAGCGTCTCCGGCCGGGTGAACACGTCCGCGAGCGCCCCGCCCGAGACCGTGACGCCCGCACTGAACAGGGCGAACAGCGGCACGGCAAGGCCCGCCGAGAGAGGACGTACGAGGTGTGCGATGTGCTCGCCCGGGGAGCGCTCCTCGTTCTCGCGGCGGTGACAGCGCAGCATGAGGCCCATGGCCACGCCGGCGATGGTGGCGTGGACGCCGCTGTTGTACATCAGCCCCCAGATGACCAGCGCCAGCGGCACGTACACGTACCAGCCCCGCACCCCGGTACGCAGCAGCACCCAGAACACGGCGAGGCCGGCGACGGCGCCGCCGAGGGCCGCGAGGTTCAGGCCGTCCGTGAAGAAGACCGCGATGATCAGGATGGCGAACAGGTCGTCGACGACGGCCAGGGTGAGCAGGAAGGCGCGCAGGGCGGAGGGCAGGGAGGTCCCGATGACCGCGAGAACCGCCAGCGCGAAGGCGATGTCGGTGGCGGTGGGCACGGCCCAGCCGGCCGGGGATCCGCCGCCGGCCGCGCTGGTCAGGGTGTAGACGAGCGCGGGTGCGGCCATGCCGCACAGGGCGGCGACCACGGGCAGGACGGCGGCGCGGGGGTCGCGCAGATCGCCCGCGACCAGCTCCCGTTTGAGCTCGATCCCGGCGACGAAGAAGAAGATCGCGAGGAGGCCGTCCGCGGCCCAGTGCTGGACGGACAGGTCCAGGCCGAGGGCGGCGGGGCCGAGGCGGTGGTGGCTGAAGCTCTCGTAGCCGCCGTGGAGGGCGGGTGTGTTCGCCCACAGCAGTGCGGCCACCGCGGCGAGCAGGAGCAGGACGCCGCCGACGGTCTCGGTGCGCAGCGCGTTCGCGACGAAGGTGCGCTCGGGCAGGGAGAGACGTCCTGGGAAGGTGCGGGTGCGGGACGCGGCCACGGTGGGGACCTCCGGGTCGGTACGGCGGACGGACGGCCGTCACGGAACGTGCGGACCGCTTGCCGACCAGACTTCCCGGCACACCCTGGAACAACGATTTTACCTGATCATTACTCCTGCGGATTCAGGGGGGTGTGAGGCGGCGTGACGAAGGCGGCGCCCGGCGTACGGCCGGGCGCGCCCTCGTCACGCCGGGATCCTCAGTCCTCGCTCGGTGCCGCCGGGAGCTTGGCCTGGATCAGGTCCATCACCGTCGAGTCCGTCAGCGTCGTGACGTCCCCGAGCTGGCGGTTCTCCGCGACATCGCGCAGCAGGCGCCGCATGATCTTGCCGGAGCGGGTCTTCGGCAGCTCCGCCACCGGGAGGATCCGCTTGGGCTTGGCGATCGGGCCGAGCGTGGCGCCCACGTGGTTGCGCAGCTCCGCCACCAGGTCCTCGGTCTCCGCCGCAGTGCCGCGCAGGATCACGAAGGCGACGATGGCCTGGCCCGTCGTCTCGTCGGCGGCGCCCACGACGGCGGCCTCGGCGACCGACGGGTGCGAGACGAGAGCCGACTCGACCTCCGTGGTGGAGATGTTGTGCCCGGACACCAGCATCACGTCGTCCACGCGGCCGAGCAGCCAGATGTCGCCGTCGTCGTCCTTCTTGGCGCCGTCACCGGCGAAGTACCTGCCCTCGAACCGGGACCAGTACGTGTCGATGAAGCGCTGGTCGTCGCCCCAGATGGTGCGCAGCATCGACGGCCACGGCTCGGTGAGCACCAGGTAGCCGCCGCCTCCGTTCGGCACCTCGTTCGCCTCGTCGTCGACGACGGTGGCGGAGATGCCGGGCAGCGGCCGCTGCGCGGAGCCGGGCTTGGCCTCGGTCACGCCGGGCAGCGGGGAGATCATGATGCCGCCCGTCTCGGTCTGCCACCAGGTGTCCACGACCGGCGTGCGGTCCCCGCCGATGTGCTTGCGGTACCAGATCCACGCCTCGGGGTTGATCGGCTCACCGACGGACCCCAGCACCCTGAGCGAGGACAGGTCGAACTTCGCGGGGATGTCGTCGCCCCACTTCATGAACGTGCGGATGGCGGTGGGCGCCGTGTACAGGATGGTGACCCCGTACTTCTGCACGATCTCCCAGAAGCGGCCCTGGTGCGGGGTGTCCGGGGTGCCCTCGTACATGACCTGGGTGGCGCCGTTGGCCAGCGGTCCGTAGACGATGTAGGAGTGGCCGGTGACCCAGCCGACGTCCGCGGTGCACCAGTAGACGTCGGTGGCGGGCTTGAGGTCGAAGACGGCGTGGTGGGTGTACGCCACCTGGGTGAGGTAGCCGCCGGAGGTGTGCAGGATGCCCTTCGGCTTACCCGTCGTACCGGACGTGTACAGGATGAACAGCGGGTGCTCCGCGTCGAACGCCTCGGGCGTGTGGTCGGCGGACTGCCGGTCCACGAGCTCGTGCCACCAGATGTCCCGGCCCTCGCTCCAGGCGACGTCCTGGCCGGTACGGCGGACCACGAGCACGTGCTCCACGTTGTCGACCTTGCCGATGGCCTCGTCGACGGCGGGCTTGAGCGCGGACGGCTTGCCGCGCCGGTAGCCGCCGTCGGAGGTGATGACGACGCGTGCGTCGGCGTCCTGGATGCGGGTGGCGAGCGCGTCCGCCGAGAAGCCGCCGAAGACGACGGAGTGGGCGGCGCCGATGCGGGCGCAGGCCAGCATCGCGATCGCGGTCTCGGGGATCATCGGCATGTAGACGGCGACCCGGTCGCCCTTGCGGACACCCAGCTCCAGCAGGGCGTTCGCGGCCTTGGAGACCTCGTCCTTGAGCTCGGCGTAGGTGATGGCGCGGCTGTCGCCGGGCTCGCCCTCGAAGTGGATGGCGACGCGGTCGCCCAGACCCGCCTCGACGTGACGGTCGACGCAGTTGTACGCGACGTTGAGCGTGCCGTCCTTGAACCACTTGGCGAACGGCGGGTTCGACCAGTCCAGCGTCTCGGAAGGCTCCTTGGCCCAGGTCAGCCGGCGGGCCTGCTCGGCCCAGAAGCCGAGCCTGTCAGCCTTGGCCTGTTCGTACGCCTCTGCCGTGACGTTGGCGTGGGCGGCCAGGTCGGCGGGCGGCGCGAACCTGCGCTCTTCCTTGAGCAGGTTGGCCAGGCTTTCGTTGCTCACGACATCTCCCTTTCCCAGGGTGTCCGTTGTGTCCCAGGCCACAGCTCACCAGACCGGAGGGCCCGGTGACAAGGGCCGACCGGAAAATGGTGTAGACCTTTCATGGTCTGCGGCCGGACCGGTCTGCCCCAGGTCACGTGCGGGCCACTCTCCTGGTTCATCCGGCGGGCCCGTCCGGCGACGTATCTCACACTCGCCCGGCCGGGGATGTCGTGTCGGGGGGGGGGGGGGGGGGGGGGGGGGGAGAGAAAACAACCCCCCCCCCCCCCCCCACCACTAACAGGAGCGGTGACGTCGACACCACCGAAAGAGAAAAAAAAAGACCCCCCCACCCCACACAAGA
>NZ_JBVHTR010000025.1:104519-124433 GCF_055565775.1 Streptomyces sp. NPDC028331
CGGGGTCTGCTTTGTTCTCGTTTTTTTTTCCTTGTGGTTTCCTTCCTCGTCACGCCCTTCCCTTCCTATTCCCCCCCCCCCCCCCCCCCGTCCCCCCCCCCCCCCCCCCCCCCCCCCCACCGCCCTGTCACGCCGGGTGGCGCAGGTCCTCGGCCGCCGTCACGCGGCTGAAGAGATCCGCCCCGTCCTCGGCCGGGGCGAGCAGATAGGCCTGGGCCTCGCCGACGTGGAAATACATCCCGTGCAGTTCCAGTGCGCCCTCGCCGAGTGCCCGGGCCACGCACTCGTGCGCCCGCAGATGCTCCAACTGCTGCACCACATTCGTCAGGCACAGCCGTTCGACCGCGTCGGCCGGCTCCCGCCCGGCGATCCGGGCCCACGGCCGCTCGTCGTCGGCCATCCGCTCCAGGCTGGGCAGCCCGTGCCGCAGCCACCGCCTCAGGGGCGTAGGGGCGCCGTCCGCGTCCGAGGCGAGCAGGGCCTGCATGGCGCCGCACCCCGAGTGCCCGCACACCGTGATGGAGCGCACCCCGAGCACGTCCACCGCGTACTCGATGGCGGCCGCCACCGAGTCGTCCCCGCTCTCCGCGCCGGGCAGCGGCACGAGGTTGCCGACATTGCGGACGACGAAGAGGTCGCCGGGACCGCTTGACGTGATCATCGAGGTGACGAGCCGGGAGTCGGCGCACGTCAGGAACAGGTGCGACGGTCGCTGCCCCTCGCGCGCCAGGCGGGCCAGCTCGCCGCGCACCAGCGGGGCGGTGTTCCGCTGGAAGGCGCTGATGCCGTGCGCCAGTTGGCGCCCGCTCGGTCCGGGAGTCCCGCCCGGCCCGCCGGGGCCGTGGCCTGTGAGCGCGGTTGGCGGGCGCTCGCACTGGTGGTTGCGCCACGGTGTCCAGGGCCGGCACCGGCATGCCGAGGGCCCGGTGGACTCCGCGCCGGATCCGGCCCGGGGCGAGCTCAGGGAGGGCACCGCGACCGGGGAGCCGTCCCGGCCGGTGAGGGATACCGTGCCGCCGCGCGCGCGGTGGGTGCGCTGCCAGTCCTGCAGGGATTCGTGCGCGGCGTGGTCCATGAACGACCCGTCCAGCTCCACGACGGCCTCCGCCCCGGCGGGCACCAGGTGCAGCGCCCGGCTGAGCCGCGGCACCGCGAGGAACGTCAACTGGCCTCGTACCCGTACGTGATGGACTCCCTTCCGCTGCTCGTGGGTGATGCGGGTGCGGGTGAGGCGGTGCAGGGCGACGGCGACGGCCGCCGCCACGCCCAGCATCACGCCCTGGAGGACGCCCAGCAGGACGACGCCGAGCGTGGTGACGGCGTACACCGGCACCTCTCGGTGGCGGGTGACCGTGCGGATGTGGTGCAGGGACACCATCTGGATGCCGACGGCCATCACCAGTGCGGCGAGCGAGGCGAGGGGGATCAACTCGAGCACCGGGACCAGCAGCAGCGCGGCCACCACCACCCACACGCCGTGCAGCATCGTGGAGTTCCGGCTGACGGCTCCGGAGTTGACGTTCGCCGTGCTCCTCACGGCGACGCCCGCGATCGGCAGCCCGCCGAGCGCTCCGGAGACGATGTTCGCGGCACCCTGCCCGAGCAGTTCGCGGTCCAGGTCGGAGCGGCCGAGGTGCGGATGGCGCCGGGCCGCCAGCTTGTCCACCGCCACGGCACCGAGCAGTGACTGCACACTGCACACCAGCGTGATGGTGAGGACGGCGGCGGCGATGCCGAGCGCCGGGCCCTCGGGCAGGCCGGCCAGGGCGTGGCTGCTCCAGGACGGCAGGTCGACCCTGGGCAGGGTGAGCCCGGCGAGCGAGGCCGTCGCGGTGGCGCCCGCGACGGCGACGAGCGGGGCCGGGACCCGGCGCAGCAGCAGTCCGATACGTCCGGGAAGCCGTGGCCAGAGCAGGAGCAGGGCCAGGGTGAGCACGCTCGCCGACACGGCCGCCGGGTGCAGGTGCGCCAACTGGGCGGGCAGGGCGCGGAGGTTGTCGAGGACGGCGCTCTGCGGGGTGCCGCCGAGCACGATGTGCAACTGGGCGACGGCGATGGTGGCCCCGATGCCGGCGAGCATGCCGTGCACGATCGCCGGGCTGACGGCGAGCGCGGTGCGCGCCACGCGCAGGCAGCCGAGGCCCAGTTGGGCGAGGCCGGCGAGGACGGTGACGGCGCACGTCGTACGCCATCCGTAGCGGTGGATGAGGTCGGCGGTGACCACGGTGAGGCCGGCGGCGGGGCCGCTGACCTGGAGGGGGCAGCCCCCGAACCGGCCGGCGACGATTCCGCCGACGGCCGCGGCGACGAGGCCGGCCTGGAGCGGGGCGCCGGTGGCGAGGGCGATGCCCAGGGACAGGGGGAGGGCGATCAGGAAGACGGCGAGGGAGGCGGACAGATCGGCGCCCGCGACGCGGAAGCGGCGGGGCGGGGCCGGTGGGGGGCTGTGGGACTGGTGTACGCGCTTCGTCCGAGTCGAGTCGGCGGCGCGGGCGGGGACGCAGGCGGGCATGTTCCCGTCTCCTCCGGTGCGGCGCGGTCGCGGAACTGGTGGCCCCGGCGGGGGCCGGGGGTGGGGCGCGGCCGTGGGTCACGGCGTAAGCGGCGGGATGTGTCACTGCTCGGTAAATGGATCGTAATGGCGAGTAAAGGGAAGGTATCTGAAATGCGGGCAAACAGGGCATCCAATCCCTCGAAAGGGTGGATCGACACTTTCATCGGCTTGTCGTACAAAACCCTTCCGGTGTTCCGTGCGACCTTGGCCGGGCCGGGCGGTGCCATGGAGTTCCGCCGGTGTCTGCCGCGTGGCCCCACACCTGAGCAGCGTGGCCCGACCGAAGGAAGAAGGTGGGTGGAAGATGACCGCCACCCCGAGAACCTCCGCCCCGAGAACCTCCCTCCTCAGACCCGGGACCGCCTCCCGGAGGTCCGCCGCGAGCCTCGCCCTGGCCGCCGCCTGCGCCACCGCGCTGGCCGGCTGTTCCGTCGGGCCGACCCGTTCCGAGCCGGGCCCGCGCAAAGGGCCCGGTGCCGGGGCTCCGGGAAGCGCGGTCCGCCTGATCGGCGACGGCTCCACCGCCTACACCGGCGCCCAGCCGCATCTGCCGCGACCCGAGCGGCTCAAGCCCGGCCGCAGGCCACCGCAGTTCGTGGTCTTCTCGTGGGACGGGGCGGGGGAGGACAGTCAGAAGCTGTTCTCGCACTTCCGCAAGGTCGCCAGGGCCAACAACGCGACGATGACGTTCTTCCTGAGCGGTGTGTACATGCTGCCGGAGGAGAAACGCGAGTTGTACCGGCCGCCGCAGCACTCGTCGGGTCGCTCGGACATCGGTTTCAACGACGAGAAGGGCATCAAGGACACCGTCGAACAGTTGCGGCTGGCCTGGCTCGAGGGCAACGAGATCGGCACGCACTTCAACGGTCACTTCTGCGGCCCCGAGGGCGGGGTCGGCCAGTGGTCGGTGGAGGAGTGGAAGGACGAGATCGCCCAGGCGAAGGCGTTCGTGAAGTCCTGGAAGACCAACTCCGGTCTGAAGCAGGAGCCCTCCCTGCCCTTCGACTACGACAAGGAGCTCATCGGCGGCCGCACGCCCTGTCTGGAGGGGCAGCAGAACTTCATGAAGGCGGCCCGCGAGCTGGGTTTCCGCTACGACACCTCGGGTGTCGCCGAGCAGGTCTGGCCGCAGAAGAAGGAAGGGCTGTGGGACCTGTCGATGCAGCTCGTGCCCTTCCCGGGCCACACCTACGAGCAGTTGACCATGGACTACAACTTCATGGTCAACCAGTCGGGCACCCAGACCCAGGGGGACCCCGACAGGTTCGAGGACTGGGGCGACCAGATGCGGGACGGCCTGTACCAGGGCTTCCGGCGGGCGTATGACGGAAACCGCGCGCCCCTGATCATCGGCAACCACTTCGAGTCCTGGAACGGCGGCACCTACATGCGTGCCGTCCAGGACGTGATCGAGCACGTCTGCAACGAGCCCGAGGTGCGCTGCGTCTCGTTCCGCCAACTCGTCGACTGGCTGGACGCACAGGACCCGCACATCCTGGAGAGACTGCGCACCCTGCAGGTGGGCCAGGCTCCGGTCGAGGGATGGGAGAACTTCCTGGCCTCGTCCCCGGCCCCGGCGCCGAGAGGGGCGCCGGGGGCGCCGCCGGCGAAGCCGTAGACGGGGTGCCCGTCACTCACACCGCGGCCGTCAGGGCCTCGCTGAGCACGAAGCCCGGGTCGATCTGGGCCGCCAGGTCCGCGCCGGTGCGTTCGTTGCCCCAACTGGTGGCGTTCTTCAGGTGGAAGTGCACCATCTGACGCGTGTACCGCTCCCAGTCGCGCAGTTCGTACGTGGCGTCGGCGGCCACCTGCAGCACGCTGAGGGAGCGGCGGGTCGCGTCGTCCAGGAACTCGAACCGGAGCGGGCGGCCCTTCTCCATGGACCGCACCCAGTCCGAGTGCCCCACCGTCTCCAGCAGGTCGTCACCGGCGTGGGCGCGGAGGAAGTCGATGTCGTCGCGGCCCTGCACCTTGTTGCCGACGACCCTCAGGATGACCCCGAAGTCCCGCGCGTACTCCTTGTACTGGCGGTAGACGGAGATCCCCTTCCGGGTCGGCTCGGCGACCAGGAACGTCATGTCGAAGCGGGTGAACATGCCGGAGGCGAAGGAGTCGGAGCCCGCCGTCATGTCGACCACCACGTATTCGTCGCGGCCGTCCACCAGGTGGTTCAGGCACAGTTCCACCGCTCCCGTCTTGGAGTGGTAGCAGGCGACCCCCAGGTCGGCGTCCGTGAAGGGGCCGGTGACCATCAGGCGGACGGTGCCGCCGTCGAGTTCCACCGGACGCGCGCAGGCCTCGTAGACCGGGTTGTCCTCCTGCACCCGCAGCAGCCGCGACCCCTCCCCGGGCGGAGTCGTCTTGATCATCGTCTCGGCGGAGGCGATCCGCGGGTTGGTGCCCCGCAGATAGTCCTTGATCAGTGGCAGTCGCTCGCCCATGGCCGGCAACGCCGTCGCCTCGTCCTCCTCGAGCCCGAGCGCGGCCCCGAGGTGCTGGTTGATGTCCGCGTCGATGGCGATGACGGGCGCACCGGCGGCGGCGAGGTGGCGGATGAACAGGGAGGACAGGGTCGTCTTGCCGCTGCCGCCCTTCCCGACGAAAGCAATTTTCATATTCACCGAGCGTAGCGTGGCGATAGCTTTGCGTGGCAGGTCTGTGGAAAGAAGACCACCCCTTCGAAGGAGGGGCCGCGGGGTGCGTAGGGTCGTACTCATGAGTACGACAGGTGCGTCCGCCGACCCGCTGGCGGCCCTGGGGGCGCTGCCCGGGGTGGCCGAGTCCGTGGAATCCGTGCGCAAGGCCGTGGACCGGGTCTACGGGCACCGGATCATGCGGCGCCGCAGCAATGAGATCACCTCCGAGGCGGCGTTGCGCGCCGCGCGCGGTTCGGCCGCGCTGTCCGGCGCCGACTGGGCCCTGGAGGAGGTGCGGCGGCGCACCGACTTCAGTGGTGACGACGGTGCCCGTACGGTCGGTGCCGCGCTGCGGCTGACCGCCGAGGCGGGGCAGTTGCTGTCCGTCTGGCGGCAGTCGCCGCTGCGGGTGCTGGCGCGGCTGCACCTGGTGGCCGCGGCGGATCCCGACCCGCGCGTGGGGCGCCCGCGGCAGGACGGCGAGGGCGTCGACGAGCCGCTGGTCGAGCTGCCGCTGCCGAACGCGGCCGAGGTCTCCGGCCGTCTCGAAGGGCTCGCCGAGCTGATCGTCGCGGGCAGCTCGGCGCCCGCCCTGGTGACCGCCGCCGTCGTGCACGGCGAACTGCTCGCCCTGCGCCCCTTCGCCTCCCACAACGGCCTCGTCGCACGCACGGCGCAGCGCATCGTGCTGGTGGGGAGCGGGCTCGACCCGAAGGCGGTCTGCCCGGCGGAGGTGGGCCACGCGGAACTGGGCCGGGCAGCCTATGTCGCCGCGCTGGACGGCTACGTCTCGGGTACTCCCGAGGGCATGGCGGCCTGGATCGCCCACTGCGGGAGGGCGGTCGAACTGGGCGTCCGCGAGTCGACGGCGGTCTGCGAGGCGCTGCAGCGCGGGGCCGCGTAGCACCGGAGGCGCGCAGCAGCGGGGGTGCGGGGTGCGGCGGCGCTGTGGAGCGCGCCCGCGGAGTACGGGAAAAGGCCCCTTCGGGGGCCTTCGCATGGTTGCGGCGGTACGAAATCTCGTACCGCCGCTGGCACGTTCACCGAGTTACCAAGCGTCCTCGATGGTCGCCCATCAGGTCGGGAACTTTGCCCGTGACCTGGTGCGGCTGGCCCGTAATCGACGGGTCGACGTCGCGTGGGTGCCCGGTGTTCATGCTCGGTCCGTGGGGCCAATTGCGTTTAAAAGGTGATCCTTTCGGATGTCCTTTGGTCTCGCGGGCCGTTAATGCCTTTGTACTCCAGGGCGGCGACAAGCGGAAGCCCTCTATGCAGTTCTTTACTTTTCGGTTCAAAGGTATGCGAAGGGGGCGGAAGGGTGCTCCTCTCCCCGTGCGCCGGGGTCACACGACGGGTGGACGGCGCCGGCTCGCGTACCAGACGAGCCCTGCCGTGGCCGCCGCCGCGCCTATCGCGGCCACCGCGAGGAGCGCCGGCCGCGGCGGCACCGACAGCCGCTGCTTCAGTCGGACCGGGCGGTGGAAGTCGAGAATCGGCCATTCCCGCGCGAGCGCCTCGCGACGCAGCGCCCGGTCGGGGTTCACGGCGTGCGGATGGCCGACGGCCTCCAGCATGGGCAGGTCGGTGAACGAGTCGCTGTACGCGTAGCAGCGCGCCAGGTCGTACCCCTCCGACTCGGCGAGTTCCCTGACCGCCTCCGCCTTCGTCGGCCCGTAGGCGTAGTACTCCACCTCGCCCGTGAAGCAGCCGTCGTCGCCCACGACCATGCGGGTCGCCACGACCCGGTCCGCGCCGAGCAGTTCGCCGATCGGCTCGACGACCTCGGCGCCCGACGTGGACACGATCACCACGTCGCGCCCGGCGCTGTGGTGCTCCTCGATGAGGGACGCGGCCTCGTCGTAGATGATCGGGTCGATCAGGTCGTGGAGCGTCTCGGCGACGATCTCCTTCACCTGCTGGACGTTCCAGCCGCGGCACAGCGCGGACAGGTACTCCCGCATCCGTTCCATCTGGTCGTGGTCGGCGCCGCCGGCGAGGAACACGAACTGGGCATATGCGGTGCGCAACGCCGCCCTGCGGTTGATCAGTCCGCCTTGGTAGAAGGACTTGCCGAACGTGAGAGTGCTCGACTTCGCAATGACCGTCTTGTCCAGGTCAAAGAAGGCCGCTGTGCGGGGCAAGGAGTGGTTTTCCACGGGCCAGAGCATAGGGGCCCACCATTCGGCGTAAGGTGGGGCGTGTGGGTTTGCCTGAGAGGGCTCTCGGGTACACCATGGAAGTCACGGATCGTTCGCGACCGTGCTAACCCGGTCCGACTCCTCCCCCCCCGAGTCGGCCGTGGGGACGACCCCCGCTCTCCCCCCCGGCGGGGGTCGTCGCATGTCCGGGTGGGTTTTTCGTTTTTTCGGTACGGCTTCAAGGCCGTTCGGCGGCCGTGTGGCCGCCGCTTCGCCTGTCCATGATCCGCTACGGTGAGTAGTCGTCGCACTGCTCTGCGGAGGCCGCCCATCCGTCGCCGGTATGGGTGAAGGCGATATTCACAACCGCTGAGTTGTCCACAGTTATCGATCAAGATCCACACGATTTCCGGGATCGCTGCACCTTGATTCCAACGCGTCCGGCCGGCGGCGAGTTCACGCCGGTTCACGGCCACGAGTTCATGGCCCGTACATGCCCGGTTCCGTTTGCCGGGCGCCTATGGCCGGTCCGTATGGGCCGTTCATATGGAGACCGGTTGCCGGTTCTCCGGGCGGGCGGGAAGAGCGGGACCAGCCGGGACCCGCGGACGCGACCGAGGGAAGCAGCGAAGGGGGCTGGAAACCGTGGCAGGAGCCATGACACACGACGGGGACGGAGCGGCCGCCGCCGAGGGGCGGCGGAGCGGACCGCTGATCGTCACCGAGGACGCCGAACTCCTCGACGACCTGCTGCGCCTGTGCGCGGCCGCCGGCGCCAGAGCGGAAGTTCACCCGGGGGTGCCCGAGCAGCGGGGCGGCTGGGAAGCGGCGCCCCTGGTCCTGGTCGGTGACGATGCGGCGCGCCGCGTGCGGGGGGCCGCGCGCAGACGGGGAGTCGTGCTGGTCGGACGGGACCAGGACGATCCGGGAGTCTGGCGGCGCGCCATGGAAATCGGCGCGGACCACGTCCTGCTGCTCCCGGACGGCGAGCAGTGGCTGGTCGACCGCATCGCCGACGTGGCCGAGGGGGTCGGCCGGCCCGCGCTCACCGTCGGGGTGATCGGCGGACGGGGCGGGGCCGGTGCGTCCACGCTCGCCTGCGCCCTCGCCGTCACCTCCGCGCGTGAGGGCAGGCGCACCCTGCTCGTGGACGCGGATCCGCTGGGCGGCGGACTCGACGTACTCCTCGGCGGAGAGACCACGGAAGGGCTGCGCTGGCCGGCGTTCGCCGCCTCCCGGGGGCGGGTGGGCAGCGGCGCCCTGGAGGAGTCCCTGCCGCGGGTGCACGCGCTGCGGGTGCTGAGCTGGGACCGCGGCGACACCGTGGCCGTTCCGCCCCAGGCGGTCCGCGCGGTCCTCGCCGCGGCCCGGCGGCGCGGCGGCACGGTCGTCGTCGATCTCCCGCGCCGTGTCGACGAGGGGGTCGCCGAGGCCCTCGCGCAGATGGACGTCGGCATCCTGGTCGTCCCGGGGGAACTGCGGGGGATCGCGGCCGCGCGGCGGGTGGCGTCCGCGGTCGGCATGGTCCTCGGCGACCTGCGGATCGCGGTCCGGGGGCCGTACACGCCCGGGCTGGACGACCGCGAGGTGGCACGCCTGCTGGGACTGCCACTGGTCGGCGAGGTGCCCTACGAGACACCGCCGGCGGACGGCTCGGTACCGCCCGGGGGAGCGGCGCGGGGGCCGCTCGCCCGGTTCTGCTCGGCCCTCTGGGAGCGGGCGCTGGCCGAGGCGGGTGACCCCGTATGAGCACGGGCTGGGGCGTGACGGCAGGCGCGGCGGGGCCCGGTTCCGGAGCGGACGCGGGTCCCGGCGGAGCGGCAGGCGCAGGCGAGGGGGCGCGGCTGCTGGACGGGGTGCGGCAATGGCTGGCCGAGAGCGGGGCAGAGCCGACCCCCGCGCACGTGGCACAGGCGCTGCGCGAGCAGGGACGGGTGCTCGGGGACGCGGAAGTGCTGGGCGCGGCCCGGCAACTGCGCTCCGAACTGGTCGGCAGCGGCCCTCTGGAACCGTTGCTCGCCGACCCGTCCGTGACGGACGTCCTGGTGTCCGCGCCGGACCGCGTGTGGGTGGACCGTGGCGCGGGACTGGAGCTGACGGAGGTGTCCTTCCCGGACGCGGCGGCCGTACGGCGCCTGGCGCAGCGGCTGGCGGCCGTGGCCGGGCGGCGGCTCGACGACGCACGGCCGTGGGTGGACGCCCGCCTGCCCGACGGCACCCGGCTGCACGCGGTGCTCCCGCCCGTCGCCGTCGGCTCCACCTGCCTGTCCCTGCGGGTCGTACGGCCGCGCGCGTTCACCCTCGACGAACTCGTGGCGGCCGGCACGGTGCCGCCGGGCGGGGACCGGGTGCTGCGGGCGCTGATCGCCTCCCGGCTCTCCTACGTGATCAGCGGCGGGACGGGCTCGGGCAAGACGACGCTCCTGAGCGCGCTGCTCGGCGTGGTGGGGCCGACGAAGCGGATCGTGCTGGCAGAGGACTCGGCGGAGCTGCGGCCCGACCACCCGCATGTGGTGCGCCTGGAGGGGCGGCCCGCGAACCAGGAGGGGGTGGGGCTGGTCGAACTGCAGGACCTGGTGCGGCAGGCCCTGCGGATGAGACCCGACCGGCTCGTCGTCGGCGAGGTGCGCGGCCCGGAGGTGGTGTCCCTGCTGGCCGCGCTGAACACGGGCCACGAAGGCGGCTGCGGCACGCTCCACGCGAACGCCGCGGCCCAGGTGCCCGCCCGGCTGGAGGCCCTCGGCACGGCGGCGGGCCTGGACCGGGCCGCGCTGCACAGCCAGTTGGCGGCCGCCCTGTCGGTGGTCCTCCACCTCGTGCGCGACCGGACCGGGCGGCGCCGGATCGCGGAGGTGCATGTGCTCGAGCGGGACGCGTCGGGGCTCGTGGTGACGGTGCCCGCCCTGCGGTGGGGACCCGAGGCCTTCGCACGCGAGCGGGGGTGGGAGCGGCTGCGGGAGCTGCTCCGGGACGGAGGCGGGGGGAGTGGGGTGTTGTGACCGGGATCGGTGGGACGGCGGTCGATGGGACATGGGCCGTCGGATGGCGGTCGGGGGAACGGGGGGGCGGTCGGATGGCGGTCGGAGGAACGGGGGGCGGCCGGATGGCGGTCGGGGGAGTGACGGGGATCGGTCACATGGCGGTTGGCCTGGGCCTGGCGTGTGCGGGGGCGGCGGCCTGGATGACGAGCCGCCCGGACACGGGGGCGCGCCGCGCCCGGTTGCTGTTCGCGGGTGGTGGCGCGGCGACGCGGGGTGGTTCGCCGCCCTGGGAGCGGGTCGCGCTCCGGGTGCGGCGGTTGCCGGTGGAGTGGTGGTCGGTGGCCGTGGGCGCGGTGATCGCGGTGCTCGGGACGTCTCTGCTGCCCCTGATGGCCGGAGCCGTCGGTGTGCCGGTGTTGCGGCGGGTGCGGCGGACGCGGGAGGCGGGGCAGGCAGGGGAAGCGCGTGGTGAGGCGGTGATCGCGCTGTGCGCGGCGCTCGCCGGGGAGGTCCGCGCCGGGCGCCAGCCGGGCGAGGCGCTGCTGCGGGCGGTACGGGACTGCGGCGGACTCGGCGAGGCCCAGGCCGCGGTGCTGGCGGCGGCGCGGTTCGGCGGGGACGTCCCGGGCGCGCTCGCGGACGCGGCACGGCAGCCGGGGGCCGACGGGTTGTCCGGGCTGGCCGCATGCTGGCGGGTGGCCGTGGACCGGGGCGCCGGACTGGCGGCCGGGCTCGACCGCCTGGAGGGGGCGCTGCGTGCCGAGCGCAACCAACGCGCGGACCTGCGGGCGCAGTTGGCGGGTGCCCGGTCGACGGCGGTCCTGCTGGCGGGGCTGCCGGTCCTCGGGCTGCTGCTGGGCACCGCGCTCGGCGCCCGCCCGCTGCACGTGTTGCTGCACACCGGGGCGGGGCTGGCGTGTCTGGTGACCGGTGGCGTGCTGGAGGGGGCGGGGCTGTGGTGGGCGCTGCGGATCGTACGAGGGGCGGAAGCGGCATGAGCGCGGGCGTTGTCCACAGGCTGGGGATGCTCTGCGCGGTGCTGGCGCTGTGGTGGCCGGCGCGGACGCTCGTCGTCGCACGGCGGGAGCGCAGGGTGCGGCGGCGGGTGGATGCGGTTCTGGCGGGCGCGGGTGCGGGGGCGGCTCAGGAGCGGTCGCGTGAGCGGGGGCCGGGCGGAGTGCTGCGGCGGGCCGGAGCGCGGAACGCCGTGCGGCGGTGGCTGCCGGTCGCCGGGGCGCTGTGCGCCGGCTGGGTGGTGATCGGAGGGCTCGTCGGGCTGGGGGCCGGGCTGGTCACCGGGATCGGCGTGACGCGGTGGCGGGCCCGGCAGGAACGCGACCGACGCACCGAGGAGTACGACCCGGCCGTGGCCGCCCGTCAGCTTCCGCTGACCGCCGACCTGCTCGCGGCGTGCATCGCTGCGGGCGCGAGCCCGGTGTCGGCCGCCGAGGCGGTGGGCGAGGCGCTGGGGGGACCGGTCGGGGAGCGGCTGGCGCGGGGCGCGGCCGAGGTGCGGCTCGGGGGCGAACCGGCCGATGCGTGGCGGCGGCTCGCCACGCTCCCCGGCGCCGGAGCACTGGCGCGGCTCCTTGAACGGGCGGGCGACTCCGGGGCGCCGGCGGCCGCACCGGTCGGGCGCCTCGCGGCGGAGGCCCGCGCCGAGTGGGCCCGAGGGGCGACGGCACGGGCCCGCCGCGCGGGCGTCCTGGTCACCGCCCCGGTGGGGCTGTGCTTTCTGCCGGCGTTCATCGCGGTCGGGGTCCTGCCCGTGGTGATCGGGCTGGCGGGAGGGCTGTTGGGAGGAGGTGGGAGATGACGGTGCACGACAGGCGGTGAAGCGGCTGACCCGACGACCGAGAAGAACCGAACGGATCGGACGCCGTCCAGGGCCGGACGACGACGACCGACGCGAGGGACGTCGGCCGACGCGAGGGACGACGGCCGACGACGACAACGACGACTGACACGAGGGACGACGGCCGACGACGACAACGACGGCCGACGACGATCGACAACCCACGACAACCACAACGAACGACAACCACAACGAACGACAACCACAACGAACGACAACGACAACCTCACGGGGGTAGACATGAGCAAGGCGGTACGAGTACGAGCCCGGGTGCGCGCGCTGGTTGGCCGACTGCGGGCGGCGGTGCGCCGGGACGCGGGCATGGTCACATCCGAGTACGCGGTGGGGATCATCGCCGCGGTGGCCTTCGCGGCGCTCCTGTACAAGGTGCTGACGAGCGGGCAGGTCAGCGCGGAGCTGCAGGCGATCGTGAAACGGGCGCTCAGTGTCCGGATGTGACGGGGTGAGGGTGCGCCGGGGACCGGGCCGTGCCCGGGACCGTGGCTTCGTGACGGCGGAGACCGCGGTCGTGCTGCCCTCCCTGGTGCTCTTCGCGATGGCTCTCGTCTGGGCCCTGTTGGCCGCGTCCGCGCAGATCCGGTGCGTGGACGCGGCCCGCGCGGGGGCCCGGGCGGCGGCTCGGCAGGAGCCGCCGGGCGTGGTGCGGGACGTGGCGCGGCAGGCGGCTCCGGACGGCGCGAGGGTCACGGTGAGCCGACAGGGCGACCTGGTACGGGTGCTGGTCGTGGCGCATCCCCCGGGCCCGGATGTGCTGCCCCTGGAACTGCGCCACGAAGCGGTGGCGTTGGCGGAGGAGACGGTGGGGGTGACGCGGTGAAGAGGCGTGAAACGGCCGCCCTCGGGGCTGTCCTCGGAACCGCCCTCGAAACTGCCTTCGGAACCGCCCTCAAAACCGCCCTCGGACCCGTCCTGCGGACAGTCCTCGGCACCGTGCGCATGGCCTCGGCCGCGGCAACCCCGCACCGGGTGAACCGCGGCCGCTTCACGGCCTGCAAGGCCCGTGTGGCCACGGCCCGTTCGGACCGAGGCTCCGCGACCGTCTGGGTCGTGTGCCTGCTCGGCGCGCTGTGTGCCGTGTTCGGCGTGGTGCTGGCCCAGGGCGAGGTCGTGCTGGCCAGGCACCGTGCGGCCGGTGCGGCGGACCTCGCCGCACTCGCGGCCGCGGACCACTGGACGGACGGCGGCGCCAAGGCGTGCGCCACGGCGGGCCGGATCGCCCGGGCCCAGGGGAGCAGACTCGTGCGGTGCGCGCTGGTGGGGGCGGTCTCCGACGTCACGGCGGCGTCGGCCGCGGGGCCGTTCACCGCCGAGGTCAGGGCGCGGGCGGGGCCGGCGGAGCCGAGGGCACCGGAGCCGCCGGATCGCTCGCCGCCTCCTCTGGCGCCCCGCGCAGCAGCACCGTGAGGAGGCGCACGGCACCCCTCTTGTGCAGCGGGTCGTTGCCGTTGCCGCACTTGGGGGACTGGATGCAGGACGGGCAGCCCGCCTCGCACTCGCAGGACGCGATGGCCTGGCGGGTGGCGGACAGCCAGGAGCGGGCCGTGTGGAAGGCGCGCTCCGCGAAGCCCGCGCCGCCCGGGTGGCCGTCGTACACGAAGACCGTGGGCAGGAGCGTGTCCGGGTGCAGTGGCACGGAGACGCCCCCGATGTCCCAGCGGTCGCAGGTGGCGAACAGCGGAAGCATGCCGATCGAGGCGTGTTCGGCCGCGTGCAGCGCGCCGCCGAGGATCTCCGGGCTGATGCGGGCCTGGTCGAGCTGGTCCTCGGTGACCGTCCACCACACGGCGCGGGTGCGCAGCGTGCGAGGAGGGAGGTCGAGTTTGGTCTCGCCCAGCACTTCACCGGTGATGACGCGTCGACGCAGAAAGGAGACGACCTGGTTGGTGACCTCGACGGAGCCGTAGCACAACCGGCCCTCGCCCCAGGGCACTTCGACGTCCGTCTCCAGGACGGAGATGGAGGTCGTGTCGCGGGCGACCGTCGAATACGGGGGGTTGGCCTCCTCGACCAGGGCGACGGAGTCCTCCAGGTCGAGCGACCGCACCAGGTACGTACGGCCCTGGTGCAGATGGACGGCGCCCTCGTGGACCGTCGTGTGGGCGGCGCCCGCGTCGACCGTGCCGAGCAGTCGCCCGGTGCCGGCCTCGACGACCTGGACCGGGCGCCCGCCCGCCCCGCGGATGTCCGTGAGGTCGGCGGCCCGCTCCCGGCGCGTCCAGTGCCACGCCTTGGTGCGACGGCGCAGCAGCTTCGCGGCCTCGAGCTGCGGCAGCACGTCCTCGCAGGCGGGACCGAACAGCTCCAGGTCCTCCTCCGTCAGGGGGAGCTCGGCCGCCGCGGCGCACAGGTGCGGGGCGAGGACGTAGGGGTTGTCCGGGTCGAGGACCGTGGACTCCACCGGCTGGTCGAAGAGGGCCTCCGGGTGGTGGACGAGGAACGTGTCCAGCGGGTCGTCACGGGCGACGAGCACCGCGAGGGCGCCCTGCCCGGCCCGGCCGGCCCGGCCCGCCTGCTGCCACAGCGAGGCGCGCGTCCCCGGGTAGCCGGCGATCAGCACGGCGTCGAGCCCGGACACGTCGACGCCGAGCTCCAGGGCGGTCGTCGCGGCGAGGCCGAGGAGTTCACCGGAGTGCAGGGCCCGCTCCAGGGCGCGGCGCTCCTCGGGCAGGTAGCCGCCGCGGTAGGCGGCCACGCGCCGGGCCAGGGAGCGGTCGACCTCGGCCAGGCGTTCCTGGGCGATCACCGAGATCAGTTCGGCGCCGCGGCGGGAGCGGACGAAGGCGACCGAGCGCACACCCTGCACGGTCAGGTCGGTCAGCAGGTCGGCGGTCTCGGCGGTGGCCGTGCGCCTGACGGGTGCGCCCCGTTCGCCGTGCAGTTCGGTGAGCGGGGGCTCCCACAGGGCGAAGACCAGCTCGCCGCGCGGGGAGGCGTCGTCCGCGACCTCGACGACCGGTAGGCCGGTGAGGCGGCGGGCGGCCACCGAAGGCTCGGCGGCGGTCGCGGACGCCAGCAGGAAGACGGGTTCGGATCCGTAGCGGGCGCACAGGCGGCGCAGCCGACGCACGACCTGGGCGACGTGGGAGCCGAAGACGCCGCGGTAGGTGTGGCACTCGTCGATGACGACGTACTTCAGGGCACGCAGGAAGGACGACCAGCGCGGATGTGAGGGCAATATGCCGCGGTGCAGCATGTCGGGGTTGGTGAGGACGTAGTTGGCGTACTGGCGTACCCATTCGCGTTCCTCGGGCGGCGTGTCGCCGTCGTAGACCGCGGGGCGGATCGCCGTGCCGAGAGAGTGTGAAAGTTTCTTCACCGATCGGCACTGGTCCGCCGCGAGGGCCTTGGTGGGGGCGAGGTACAGCGCGGTCGCGCCCCGGCCGTTCGGGGCTTCGGCGCCGTCCAGGAGCCGCGACAGCACCGGGACCAGGTAGGCGAGCGACTTGCCCGACGCGGTGCCCGTGGCGACGACCACGGAGTCGCCGTCCAGGGCGTGCTCGGCGGCGAGGGCCTGGTGGGCCCAGGGGTGCTCGATGCCCGCCTGCCGCACGGCGGCGACGACCTCGGCACGGATCCGGTCCGGCCAGACGGCATGGCGACCCTCTCGCGGGGGCAAGTGCTCCGTATGAGTGATGCGCGCAGCCCGGCTCGGACCCGAGGCGAGCCGGTTCAGCACGGTGCCCGGCGACAGGCGGGGCACGGGGCCCGTCGGGGGTCGATCGGATCGGTGATTCTTGGCCATCGGCACCGAGTGTGTCACCGGCGTGACGGACAATGGGTCCAAGGCGTCGTGCACGCCTGCCAGTAAGTGATTGAATGCCATCGCGGCTGGCGAACCGTCCCGGGGGCTGAAGCCGAGGTGCCCGAGGGGCGACCGCTCGATAGCAAGGTGCTGGAGGATCCGTGGACCTGTCCCTGTCGACCCGTACCGTCGGCGATCGTACGGTCGTCGAGGTCGGTGGCGAAATCGACGTATATACCGCGCCCAAGCTGCGCGAGCAGCTGGTCGAGCTGGTGAACGACGGGAATTTCCACCTCGTCGTCGACATGGAGGGCGTGGACTTCCTCGACTCCACCGGGCTCGGCGTGCTGGTGGGCGGCTTGAAGCGCGTCCGGGCCCATGAGGGCTCCCTGCGCCTGGTGTGCAACCAGGAGCGCATTCTCAAGATCTTCCGCATCACCGGCCTCACCAAGGTGTTCCCGATTCACACCTCGGTCGAGGAAGCGGTGGCGGCCACCGACTGACCCCGCTTCCGGGCCGACGAGCCCGGGCGGCAGAAGCAAGAGAGCGGGGGGTGCGGGCCAGTACGGCCCGGCCCCCCGACCGCACGCCCGAAGTTCTGAGGGGGATGCATGGCCACCGTTGAACTCCGCTTCAGCGCGCTGCCCGAACACGTCAGGACCGCCCGTCTCGTGGCGGCGGCGGTGGCACGCCGGGCCGGAGTGGAGGAGGCGGCACTCGACGAGGTCAGGCTCGCCGTCGGGGAGGCCTGCACCCGGGCCGTCGGACTGCACCAGGTCAACGGCATCTCCGCGCCGGTGCGGGTGCTGCTGACCGAGGAGGAGAAACAGTTCTCCATCGAGGTCGGCGACGAAGCGCCGCACATCGTGCCCGGGGACGGGACGGCGGGCGCCGGTGCGGTCGAGGCGGAGTCCGAGGCCGAGGAGGACGAGATGGGCCTCGCGGTCATCAGCGGCCTCGTGGACGACGTCGAGGTCACCACCGGGGAGAACGGCGGAATGATCAGGATGAGCTGGCCGACCGCACCGCCCGGAACGGTTCCGTTCCCCGCCTGAGGCGCAATTCCCCCTCAAACCCCAATATTCTCGGAAGGGCCCTGCCTGTGCAGGGCCCTTCTTTTTGTAAAGTCGTATAGTCATTCGTGAACCGCTTCACGTGAATACCTTCACGATCAATCACCCGATAATTTGATCAAGCGGCCATCCAGTCAATGGTTTTGGCGCGTTACCACTTTCGGATTCTGTGGCTCATGTGCGATCTTTTGCTGACGAGCAAGTGATGTCTCATCCGGTTTACCGCGCACTGTTTTGATCAGGTTCCGGTACCTACAATCCGTCCACATCTTGAGCTCAGCCCAAGCGTCAAGGAGGACGAATGGCGGGGCTTTCTACCCCTCAACAGTTTGACCATCCCACTGCCCTCGCGGCCGCGGTCCTGACCCACGACAACCGCCTGATCGTGGTGGTCATCGGGGCCGTCGCGCTGGCGGCCCTCGTAGTGGCCGGGATTCTGGTCCGCGAGGTGCTCGCGGCCGGCGAGGGCACCGACGGCATGAAGAAGATCGCGGCCGCCGTCCAGGAAGGCGCGAACGCCTATCTGGCCCGGCAGTTGCGCACCCTCGGCGTATTCGCCGTCGTCGTGTTCTTCCTGCTCATGCTGCTGCCCGCGGACGACTGGAACCAGCGCATCGGACGGTCGGTGTTCTTCCTGATCGGTGCGGCGTTCTCGGCGGCCACCGGCTATATCGGTATGTGGCTCGCCGTGCGCAGCAATGTGCGTGTCGCCGCGGCGGCGCGCGAGGCGACCCCCGCGGAAGGTGAGCCGGAAAAGGACCTCACCGCCGTCTCGCACCGGGCCATGAAGATCGCTTTTCGCACGGGCGGTGTCGTCGGCATGTTCACGGTGGGGCTCGGTCTGCTGGGCGCCTCCTGTGTCGTGCTGGTCTACGCGGCGAACGCGCCGAAGGTCCTCGAGGGCTTCGGTCTGGGCGCGGCGCTGATCGCCATGTTCATGCGTGTCGGCGGCGGCATCTTCACCAAGGCCGCCGACGTCGGCGCCGACCTGGTCGGCAAGGTCGAGCAGGGCATTCCGGAGGACGACCCGCGCAATGCCGCGACCATCGCCGACAACGTGGGCGACAACGTCGGCGACTGCGCGGGGATGGCGGCCGACCTCTTCGAGTCGTACGCCGTCACGCTCGTCGCCGCGCTGATCCTCGGCAAGGCCGCGTTCGGCGACTCCGGGCTGGCCTTCCCGCTGATCGTGCCCGCGATCGGGGTGGTGACCGCGATGATCGGCATCTTCGCGGTGGCCCCGCGCCGGGCCGACCGCAGCGGCATGTCGGCGATCAACCGGGGATTCTTCATCTCCGCGGTGATCTCGCTGGCGCTGGTCGCGGCGGCCGTCTTCACCTATCTGCCGTCGTCGTACGCCGGTCTCAAGGGCGTCACCGACGTGGCGATCCGCGCCAAGAGCGGTGATCCGCGGATCCTGGCGCTCGTCGCGGTCGCCATCGGCATCCTGCTGGCCGCGCTGATCCAGCAGCTGACCGGCTACTTCACCGAGACCAGCCGCCGTCCCGTCCGGGACATCGGCAAGACCTCGCTGACCGGTCCGGCCACCGTGGTCCTCGCCGGCATCTCCGTCGGTCTGGAATCGGCCGTCTACACGGCGCTGCTGATCGGCCTCGGCGTCTACGGGGCGTTCCTGCTCGGCGGTACGTCGATCATGCTCGCGCTGTTCGCGGTCGCGCTGGCCGGCACGGGCCTGCTCACCACGGTCGGGGTGATCGTCGCCATGGACACCTTCGGTCCGGTCTCCGACAACGCCCAGGGCATCGCCGAGATGTCCGGTGACGTCCAGGGCTCGGGCGCGCAGGTGCTCACCGACCTGGACGCCGTGGGCAACACCACCAAGGCGATCACCAAGGGCATCGCCATCGCCACCGCCGTCCTCGCGGCCTCGGCGCTCTTCGGCTCGTACCGCGACGCGATCACCACGGCCGCCCAGGACGTGGGCGAGAAGGTCGGCGACGGCGGACCGCTGAGCCTGGTCATGGACATCTCGCAGCCCAACAACCTGGTCGGTCTCATCGCCGGCGCGGCGGTCGTCTTCCTCTTCTCGGGGCTGGCGATCAACGCGGTGTCGCGGGCGGCGGGCGCGGTGGTCTTCGAGGTGCGGCGGCAGTTCCGCGACCGGCCCGGGATCATGAACTACACGGAGAAACCCGAGTACGGCAAGGTCGTCGACATCTGCACCAAGGACGCCCTCAGGGAGCTGGCCACCCCCGGTCTGCTCGCCGTCATGGCGCCCATCGCCATCGGGTTCACCCTCGGTGTCGGAGCGCTCGGCGCGTATCTCGCGGGCGCGATCGGCACGGGCACGCTGATGGCGGTCTTCCTCGCCAACTCCGGCGGTGCCTGGGACAACGCCAAGAAGCTCGTGGAGGACGGCCACCACGGCGGCAAGGGCAGCGATGCGCACGCCGCGACGGTGATCGGCGACACGGTCGGCGACCCGTTCAAGGACACCGCCGGCCCGGCGATCAACCCGCTGCTGAAGGTGATGAACCTGGTGTCGCTGCTGATCGCGCCCGCGGTCATCAAGTTCTCCTACGGCAGCGACAGGAACATCGGCGTGCGGATCGCCATCGCGGCGCTCGCGGTCGTCGTGATCGTGCTCGCGGTGTACATCTCCAAGCGGCGCGGGATCGCCGTGGGTGACGAAGACAACGCCGAGAGGGTGTCCAAGCCCGCCGACCCCGCGGTGGTGTCGTAGACCGACTGCACGGCATCCGCTCTCACGCCTGGTCAGAGACGGGCACTCGGGCGGGGGGGGGGGGGGGGGGGGGGGGGGGGGGGGGGGGGGGGGGGTGGTGTGGGGGGGGGGGGGGGGGGGGGGGGTTTTTTGGGGTTGCCGGGGTGGGGGAGGCTTCCCCCTTTTGTCGTTTTTGTTGTGGGTGACAAGTTTGTGCCCCTCCACACCCCC
>NZ_JBVHTR010000026.1:0-124143 GCF_055565775.1 Streptomyces sp. NPDC028331
CCCGGGCCGTCAGCTTGCCCTTGGCGTGCTGCGCCTCGGTCGCCTTCTCACTCGGACCCGCAAGGGCCTGCTCGCGGATCTCGTGCAGCTCGGCGACCCGCCCGCGCGCATCGGCGGGCTCGCTCCCGGAATCCACAGCCTCGTCCAAAACGGTCATGTAGCGACCTTACGAAAGCCACCAAGGAAAGCTCGCCGTCGACTCCGTACAGTCTCCGGCCCGTTTTCCTGGTAACCCTTCACAGAAGACGGCCCGAATGCAGCCATTCTGACTGTCCGGAGGGCCTCAGCGTTGTCGAGCCCCGACAAAGCGGTCCACGGAGAGTGATCACACCTTGGGAGCTCGCCCATGCCATCCCCGGAGTGACGGGGGACCTCGAACGGCCGCAGGCGGGATCTCACGGTACCCGTCACCCCGGGCACCCCCGGGAACCCCGTGACCGGTTCCGGGCGCCCTCCGCCGACACGTACGCCAATGATGTTGAAACTCGTACGGAATAGGTCTAGCGTCGGTCTCGTTGTATCAGTTGAATCTTAAACAGACTCCGAGCCGCGGCCTCCCTCCGGGACCGCGATCCCGTCCCCCAAGGAGCACCTCATGAGCATCTTCAGCCGCAAGGACAGCGCCGAGACCGCACCGGCCACCGGCGTGAACCCGGACCTCGCCGCACTGACCGGCGAGTACACGCTCGACCCGGCGCACAGCACCATCGGGTTCGTGGCCCGGCACGCGATGGTCACCAACGTCAAGGGCAGCTTCAAGGACTTCACCGGCACGCTGCACCTGGACGGCTCGGACCCGTCCAGGTCCACGGCGTCCATCGACGTCAAGATGGACAGCGTCGAGACGGGCTCGGCCGACCGCGACAACCACCTCAAGGCCTCCGACTTCTTCAAGGTCGACGAGCACCCGACGATGACGTTCCGCTCCACCCGCGCGGAGGCGCTCGGCGGCGACGAGTACCGGATCACCGGCGACCTCACGATCCTCGGCACGACCAGGCCGCTCACCATCGACCTGGAGTTCAACGGCGCGGCCAAGGACCCGTTCGGCAACGAGCGCGTCGGCTTCGAGGGCAAGGCGGAGATCCTGCGCTCCGACTGGGGCCTGACCTGGAACGCGGCCCTCGAGACGGGCGGCGTGCTGGTCTCCGACAAGATCAAGCTGGTCTTCGACATCTCGGCCATCAAGCAGGCGTAACCCCGCCCGCACCGACGTGAGCGCCTGCCCTCCCGGCCCGGGAGGGCAGGCGTTCGCGTCCTCAGGGAACGTGCACGGGCCGCTCCGGCCCACCACAAGCACGCACCCCGGCACCGGGTGGGGCGGCGGTCAGAACCCTCCGCCGAAGTCGCCGCCGCCTCCGCCGAAGTCCCCGCCGCCGCCGAAGTCCCCTCCCCCGCCGTCGCCGAAGCCGCCGCCGAAGTCCCCGGAGTCGAAGTCGGCACCGGAGACGTCGCCGCCCTGGTATCCGCCGAAGTCGCCGTAGCCGGTGCCGTAGTCGGCGGCGTACGAGGGGGTGGCCATCATGCTGCCGAGCAGTGTGCCGACGAGCAGGCCGGGCAGGAGGCCGCCGCCGTAGTAGCCGCCCGCCCAGGGGCCGTAGGCGGGACCGGCGTCCCAGTAGGGACGGCGGCCGTACTCCGTGTCCACCTCGCGGACCATCGGGTCGCGGCCGTCGGCCAGATGCGCCCCGTCGGCCGCGCAGACCGGGACCTGACGCGGAGTGCCGCCCGGGGGTGTCCAGGTCGCGTCGGCGACGGACGGGCCGTGCCGGGGGTCGAAGAAGCAGGGCGCCCGGCGCTCGGGCAGCGGCCGCCCCTCGCGGCGGGCGGCGAGCGTCGCCAGCGCGAAGCGGCCGTCCTCCAAGGACTGGGTCACCGCCTTCACGTCCTCGGGGCGCCGCGCCGCCGCCATGGCCGACTTCGCCTCCTCGTAGGCGTCCAGCGCGCGTGCGTAGTCCGAGCGCATCGCGTCGTCGGCGCCCGGCTCCCCCGGCTGGAAGTCGAGGCGGTCGAGTTCCTCGCCGAAGGCGGTGATGTCCTCGTCCACCACGACCCGCAGCTTCTCCAGCGCGGCCTGCTGCTCCTCCTCGCGCCGGCGCCGGCTGCGTCGTACGAGCACATAGGCGCCCGTGCCGCCGAGCACCAGGACCACGGCGAGCGTGATCAGCGCGGTGGCCGACACCTGGTGGCGGCTGCCGGAGGTGCCCCAGCTCGACGGGGCGTGGCCGCCGACGTTGGCGAGGGCGCGGTCGGTGAAGTCGTTGAGCTGGGCCTTGGCGGTCTCGCCCTGGACGCTGGTGACCAGGTTCCGCACGGCGCTGTGCCCGAGGACCGAGGAGTCGGCGCGGGCGTCGAAGCGGTCGCCGAGGCGGACGCCGTACAGGCCGGTGACGCCGGTGGCGGTGCGCAGGTCGACGAAGAGGTTCCGGGTCGGGTAGTCGGCGGGGAGGACCACGACGAAGACCGGCTTGTCCGCGTTCTCGATCTTCTTCGCGAGCGCGTCGGCGTCCGCGGCGGAGAGCTGCCCGGAGGCCGCCGGATCGACGTACACGGGCCCGCTGCGGAGCGCCTGTGCGATGGCGGAGACGTCCGTGGCGGCCTGGGCACGGGACGCACCGGCGGACAGTACCGTCAGCGCGGCCATGAGCAGGGCGACCAGCGGGATGACGAGTCCTCGGCGGAGCGCGGCCTTCATACTTCGAACGTACCGGAAGCCGCCCGAACCCGGACGTCGGTCCGGGGCGGGCGGCCCGCACCGCCCGCCCCGGACCGCTGACGGCGTCAGTCCACGGCCCGGTAGGCCTGCGTCAGCTCGGCCACCGCCGCCGCGTAGCTGCCCGTCAGCAGCAGGTGGTCGGCCTCGGCGAACGGTTTCGCGATCGCCGGCGTCATCCCGGAGCCCGCCTTCTGCTGGACGAGCAGCCGGGCCTTGGTGACGATCTCGCGTCCGGCACGGTCGGAGTGCGTCCTGTCGGCCGCGGCGGCGGCGAGCGCGAGCGCCTTCAGGGTCGCGGTGCCCCCCTCCGGGATGCTGGTCAGCGTGGTGAGCCCCCAGCCGTACGGGAACTGCGGGTCGTACGCGGCGTCGCCGACGTTGATCGGCAGTTGGTTCTCGGACCTCGGCCAGGTCACGGGGAGCTGTCCGGTGAAGGGCCGCCTGCCGTAGAGGACGTCCGCCACGCCGTCGCCCTCGGTGCCGGGCAGCCAGGACGCCACCAGCGCGTCGATCTCGCCGAGCCGGTCGCCGACGAGCTGCGGGCGTCCGGAGACGATCAGTACCGCGCACTTCATGGCCTCGCACACCTTGTCGACGGCGGCCTGGTCGGCGGCGGAGAGCCGCAGGTCGTGGCCGTTGCCGACGTCGCCGACGCCCTCCGCGTACGGGGTCTCGCCGACGACGACCACGCCGACGTCGTAGCCGGCCGTCGGCGCCGAGGCGTCCTTGGAGTAGGTGATGGCCGCGTCCGGCGCGGCCTTCCGCATGCCCTGGAGGATGGTCGTGCCCTGGGTGTGGGTGCCGGAGGAGCCCTGCCAGGTGATGGTCCAGCCGCCGGTCTGGTTGCCGAGGTCGTCGGCGTTGGAGCCGGCGACGTACACCTTCTGGTTCTTCTTCAGCGGCAGCACACCGTGCGCGTTCTTCAGCAGCACCTGGGACTCGGCGGCCGCCTGCCGGGCCACGGCGCGGTGCGCGGCGGAGCCGATCCGCGCGGCTCCGGCCGTGTCGGCGTACGGGTGCTCGAAGAGACCCAGCCTGAACTTCTGCGTGAGGATGCGGGAGACGGCGTCGTCGATGCGGCGCTCGCTGACGCGCCCGGCCTTCACCTCCTCGACGAGCGTCGTACGGAAGTCCTTGTACGTGTAGGGGACCATCATCATGTCGACGCCCGCGTTCACCGAGGTGCGGACGTGGGCCGCGTAGTCGCCGGGGAGCTGGTCGATGGCGTTCCAGTCGCTGATCACGAAGCCGTCGAAGCCCATGCGGCCCTTGAGCACACCGTTGATCATGTCGCCGCGCGCGTGCATCTTCACGGGGCCCCGGCCGTCGCCGAGGATGTCGAGCGAGGAGTACGACGGCATGACCGAGCCGATGCCTCGCTCCACCGCCGTCCCGTACGGCGCCAGGTGGATCGCCTCCAGTTGCCGCCGGGTGACCTTGGTGACGCCCTGGTCGATGGTGTACGAGCCGGTGGTGGAGGAGCCGTAGCCGGTGCCGCCGTCGCCGACGAAGTGCTTGGCGGTGGCCAGCACCTTGTCGTTGCGGCTCAGGTCGCGGCCGTCCGCCCGTCCCTGGAGGCCTTGGATGATCGTCTCCATGGACTGCACGAGGGCCGGGTCCTCGCCGAAGGACTCGTACGAGCGGCCCCAGCGTTCGTCACGGCTCACGCACAGGCAGGGCGCGAAGTCCCAGGGGACGCCGGTGGCGCGGACCTCGGAGGCGGTCACCGCACCGGTCTTCTCGGCCAGCCGGGGATCCCTGGTCGCCCCGATGCCGATGTTGTGCGGCATGATTGTGGCGCCGGCCAGGTTGTTGTGACCGTGCACCGCGTCCACGCCGTAGATCAGCGGGATCTGGAAGCGGGTGGCCTGCGCCCGGAGCTGGAAGCCGTCGATCATCCTCGCCCACGCCTCGGGAGTGTTGGGCGTCGGGGTGGAGCCGCCGCCCGAGAGGAGCGAGCCGAGGGCGTAGCCGGCGATGTCGCCCTGGTCGGTGAGGGCGGCGCGCTCCGCCTGGGTCATCTGCCCGGCCTTCTCCTCCAGGCTCATGCGGGAGAGGAGGTCCGCGACGCGCTTCCTGATGGGCAACCTGCTGTCCAGGTACGGCAGTCCGTGGGCGTCGACGACCACCTGGGGTGTCTCGGCCGGGGCCTTGGCTCCGGTGACCGTGAGCTTGACGGGGATGGTCTCGGCGGGCTCGGCGGACCTGTCCTTCAGGGTGGGGACCTGGATGGTCCGGGAGGCGCCGGAGGCCGTGCCCGCGGGGAAGGTGAGGGTGCCGGAGACCGGGGTGTAGTCCTTGCCGGGCTCGGCGCTGCCGCCGCCGGTCTCGTACCGCACGGTCACGGGCTCGTCGATCGGGGCCGATCCGGTGGTGGCGACGGTGACCCTGACGGTCGCCGTTCCGCCCTCCTTCACCGGGTGGACGGGGGCGTCGGTGGTGACGGAGGCGCGCAGCGACTGGTCGGGCCTGCCGTACAGCTCCACGTCGTCCATGGCGAAGTGGCCCTGGACGCCGACCGGGAGGGTGACGGCGTAGCCCCACATCCGTGTCAGGCCGAGGACGTGGTCGATACCGCCGACCGGCTGGTAGTCCGTGCGATAGGTGAAGTCGGTGAAGGGGATCTCGATCTGTTTCCAGCCGGCGAAGTCGTCGGTGAAGGAGGTCGTCCACAGTTCGGAGGCCTCGCCGTTCGCGCCGCCGTCCTTGATCTCGAAGGCGATCTTCTTGCCGTTGTTCTGGCCGTCCCACCAGAAGCGGATCCCCTTGTGGGCGGACCAGTCGTGGGCCGGCCGGTCGGCGGCGAAGTCGTGGGTGAAGCCGCCGTAGCCGCTGATGTCGTAGGTGCCGGAGAGGACCTTGGCGCCCTCGGGGGCGTCGGCGCGGTCGGCCAGTCGGAGCGTGGGCGGGTCGTCGCTGTCGCCGCCCCAGGTGAAGATGCCCTCGGCGGGCTGGCCGGCGAAGGGCACCTCGCCCTCGAAGCGGTCGACGGGTACGGGGGCGGGGGCGGGGTCGTCGGCCGCGCGCGCCGACGCCAGGGGGATCAGAGCGGTGAGCAGGGTGGCGGAGGCGAGCAGGGCGGTTCTTCGCATGGACGGACCTTCCCTCGACTCATCAAGTCGTCCTGTTAACTCATGACTTAGATCACGCCGTGAGTTAACTAGGGGGCGGCAGCGCCGTCAAGACTTCACGTCAGAGCCGGTACAGACGCAACTCACGTCCGGATCTGTGCCGTTGCCGCTTCGGAATCTGAACGCGCACCCCCTTGACGCGTATACGAAGCCGTCATTTACTCACGCCTCGCACGCCCCCATCCCCCACCTCCAGAAGGGCGGCGCTCCATGAGGAGACACAGGCGCACGATCCGGCTGCTGCTCGCCGGGCTGCTCACCACCGCCGGGTTCGCCGCGGCCACGCCCGCGCACGCGGCCGGCGAACAGGTCACCGCCTGGCTCACCACGACCGACGACTCGGGCGGGCGCCATGTGGTGCGCGGTCTGCAGCCGCAGACACCGTTCGCGTTCCAGTCCGGGACGGGTGGCGGCGGCGAGAACATCACCGTCGACGAGAACACGCGGTACCAGACCTTCACCGGCGGCGGAGCGTCCTTCACGGACACCGCGGCCTGGCTGATGAACAGCAGCGGCGCGCTCACGCAGGCGACGCGGGACGCGACGATGCGGAAGCTGTTCTCGCCGACGGACGGGATCGGGCTGTCGTTCCTGCGCAATCCGATGGGCGCTTCCGACCTGGCGCGCTACGGGTACACGTACGACGACGTGCCCGCCGGTCAGACCGACCCGTCACTGGCGAGGTTCTCCATCGCGCACGACCTGGCGGACGTGGTCCCGCTGACCAGGCAGGCGCTCCAGCTCAACCCGCAGCTTACGGTGATGGCCACCCCGTGGACGGCGCCCGCCTGGATGAAGGACAGCGGGCAGCTCAACGGGGGCTGGCTCAAGGCGGAGGACTACGGGGCCTACGCCTCGTACTTCGTGAAGTACCTCCAGGCCTATCGGGACCAGGGCATCCCGGTCTCGTACGTCACGGCCCAGAACGAGCCGACGTGCTGCTCGGGCTATCCGTCGATGAGCTGGAACGCCTCCGGGCTCGCCTACTTCACGAAGAACGAGCTGCTGCCGAAGCTCCAGGCGGCCGGCCTGACGACGAAGGTGCTGGCGCACGACTGGAACTGGGACACGTACGACTCCTACGCCGCCCAGACGGTGGACGACGCGACCGTCCGCTCGCACCCGAACTTCGGCGGGATCGCCTGGCACGGGTACGGCGGTGACGTGACGAAGCAGACGGCCGTCCACAACCAGTACCCGGAGCTGGACGCGTTCGGCACGGAGCACTCGGGCGGCACCTGGATCGCGAACCAGCAGCGCGAGGACATGCTCAACATCGTGGACTACACCCGCAACTGGGCGAAGTCCGTGACGAAGTGGTCGCTGGCCGTCGACCAGAACATGGGGCCGCACAACGGCGGCTGCGGGACCTGCACCGGACTGGTCACGGTCCACAACGGGGACGGGGAGAGCGGGACGGTCGACTACACGATCGAGTACTACACGATGGGGCATCTGACGAAGTTCGTACGGCCGGGCGCGCAGCGCATCGCCTCCACGGCGTCGTCCGCGGTGCCGAACGTGGCGTGGCGGAACCCGGACGGGTCCAAGGCGCTGATCGCGTACAACGACGCCACGTCGGCGAAGACGGTGACGATCGACTGGGGCGGGCAGCACGCGACGTACTCGCTGCCCGGGAAGACGTCCGCGACGTTCACCTGGTCGGGTGCGCAGTCGGGCGGCGGTGACCGGTCGGGGGCGTTCGTGGGCCTCGCGGGCAAGTGCCTGGACGTGGCGGGGGCGTCGAACGCCAACGGGACCGCCGTGCAGCTCTACGACTGCAACGGGACGGCCGCGCAGCAGTGGACGGTGAAGGCGGACGGATCGGTCCAGGCGCTGGGGAAGTGCCTCGACGTGACGTCCGGGTCGACGGCTGACGGGGCGAAGGTGCAGCTCTACGACTGCAACGGGACCGGGGCACAGCAGTGGTCGTACAACGCCTCGACGGGTGACGTGGTCAACCTCGCGGCGGACAAGTGTCTGGACGTGACGGACAACTCGTCGGCGAACGGGGCGCGGGCACAGATCTGGTCGTGCACGGGCGCGGCGAACCAGAAGTGGCGGTTGCAGTAGTGCACCCTCACCGAGGGCTGTGCCCCTGGGGGCGCAGCCCTCGGTGAGGGCCTCGGTCGGCTACTCCGCCGGTTCCACCCCCGCGCGCAGCAGGCCGTACGTGTACGCGTCCTCCAGGGCCTGCCACGACGCCGCGATCACGTTGTCCGCGACGCCCACGGTGGACCATTCGCCCTTGCCGTCCGACGTGGAGATCAGGACGCGGGTCGTGGACTGCGTGCCGTGCTTGCCCTCCAGGATGCGGACCTTGTAGTCGACCAGGTCCAGGGCGGCCAGGTTGGGGTAGATCTTCTCCAGAGCCACACGCAGGGCCCGGTCCAGTGCGTTGACCGGGCCGTTGCCCTCCGCCGTCGCCACGATCCGCTCGCTCTTCGCCCACAGCTTCACCGTGGCCTCGTTGGCGTGCGTGCCGTCCGGGCGGTCCTCGACGATCGCCCGCCAGGACTCCGTGCGGAAGTAGCGCAGCGGCTTGCCCGCCACCTCCTCGCGCAGGAGGAGTTCGAAGCTCGCGTCCGCCGCCTCGTACGTGTAGCCCTTGAGCTCCCGCTCCTTGACGCGCTCGACCACCCGGCCCACCAGCTCGCGGTCGCCGCCCAGGTCGATGCCCAGTTCCTTGCCCTTGAGCTCCACCGAGGCCCGGCCCGCCATGTCGGAGACCAGCATCCGCATGGTGTTGCCGACCAGCTCGGGGTCGATGTGCTGGTACAGGTCCGGGTCCACCTTGATGGCCGAGGCGTGCAGGCCCGCCTTGTGGGCGAAGGCCGAGACGCCCACGTACGGCTGGTGCGTCGACGGCGTGAGGTTCACGACCTCCGCGATCGCGTGGCTGATGCGCGTCATCTCGCGCAGCCGGCCCTGAGGCAGCACCTTCTTGCCGTACTTCAGCTCCAGGGCCGCGACCACCGGGAACAGGTTGGCGTTGCCGACCCGCTCGCCGTACCCGTTCGCCGTGCACTGCACATGCGTGGCGCCCGCGTCCACCGCCGCGAGGGTGTTCGCGACCGCGCAGCCCGTGTCGTCCTGGGCGTGGATGCCGAGCCGGGCACCCGTGTCCGCCAGCACCGTCGAGACCACCGCGTGGACCTGCGCCGGCAGCATGCCGCCGTTGGTGTCGCAGAGGATGACCACGTCCGCGCCCGCCTCGGCCGCCGTACGCACCACCGACTTGGCGTACGCGGCGTTCGCCCGGTAGCCGTCGAAGAAGTGCTCGCAGTCGACGAAGACCCGCCGGCCCTGCTCCCGCAAGTGGGACACCGTGTCGCGGATCATCTCCAGGTTCTCGTCGAGCGTCGTGCGCAGCGCCAGTTCGACATGGCGGTCGTGGGACTTCGCGACCAGTGTGATCACCGGGGCCCCCGAGTCCAGCAGCGCCTTGACCTGCGGGTCGTCCGCGGCCTTGCCGCCCGCCCGGCGCGTCGCGCCGAAGGCCACCAGCCGGGCGTGCCGGAAGTCGATCTCCTGCCGGGCACGCGCGAAGAACTCGGTGTCGCGCGGGTTCGCGCCGGGCCAGCCGCCCTCGATGAAGCCCACACCGAAGTCGTCCAGGTGCCGTGCGATGGCCAGCTTGTCCGCGACCGTGAGGTTGATCCCCTCGCGCTGTGCGCCGTCGCGCAGCGTCGTGTCGAAGACGTGGAACGAGTCGTCGAGCTCGCTGGTTGCCGTCTCGGTCATGGTCTCAAGGCTCCTGTTGTGGATTCGGTCTTCCCGGAATGACCGGTTCCACCGTCCCCCCATACTCCCTCGCGCTGCGCCCCCGGCTGAAGGTGGGCCAGGAAACGAAAAAACCTCTCGCGGGTGCGAGAGGTCTGCGCGCGGGTCGAGGACGACGGTGGCCACCCGTACCTGGTCGTACGTGGCGGTCACTGCGGACCGGCGCGCCTGCTGCCAATAATCGTGGCGAACGAGAGCACGGGGGCAGTCTGGCACAATCCGCCCCCGCGCTCACCGCCGTCTCAGGATGCGGTCGTCACGCGGGCGGACTCCGAGTCCTTCATCCGGGTGAGGTCCAGGTCCCTGGTCTCCCGCATGGTGACGTACACCACGAGCGAGACGGCCGCGCAGGCCGCTACGTACCAGGAGAAGCCGGACTCCACGCCCGCGTCCTTGAACCACAGGGCGACGTATTCCGCCGTTCCGCCGAACAGGGCGTTGGCCACCGCGTAGGGCAGCGCCACGCCCAGCGCGCGGACGCCCGTCGGGAACAGCTCCGCCTTCACACAGGCGTTGATCGAGGTGTAGCCGGTGACCACCACCAGGGCCAGCAGGGACAGGCCGAGCGCCGGCCAGAAGCTGTCCGCGTGCCTCAGCATCGCCATGATCGGGACCGTCAGGAAGGTCGAGCCCACCGCGAAGGTGATCAGCAGCGGGCGGCGGCCGATCCGGTCGGAGAGCCGGCCGGCGAGCGGCTGGAGGCAGGCGAAGACGATCAGCGCGGTGAAGGAGACCAGGGTCGCGGTCTCCTTGGGCAGACCGACGGAGTTCGACAGGTACTTCGTCAGGTACGTGGTGTACGTGTAGTACGCGACCGTGCCTCCCATGGTCAGCGCGATCACCAGGAAGGCCTCACGCTTGTGCCGCCACAGCGCGCGCAGCGTGCCCCGCTCCTCGCCCCCGCTCTCGTCGGCCTCGTAGACGTCCGTCTCCAGCATGTTCCGGCGCAGGTAGAAGACCACTGCCGCGCCGAGGGCGCCCAGCACGAACGGGATGCGCCAGCCGTAGTCGTGCAGCGCGCCGTCGGACAGGGTGCGCTGGAGGACGATCTGCAGGCCGAGCCCGACGATCTGGCCGGCGGTCATCGAGACGTACTGGAAGCTGGAGGCGAAGCCGCGCCGGCGTGGGTCGGACGCCTCGGTGAGGTAGGTGGCGCTCGCCGCGTACTCGCCGCCCACCGACAGCCCCTGCAGCAGCCGGGCGACGAGCAGTACCACCGCGCCGCCGTACCCGGCGACGCCGTACGTCGGCGCGATCGCGATGAGGATCGCAGAGGCGGACATCAGTGTGACCGTGAGGGTCAGCGCGGCCTTGCGGCCCCTGCGGTCACCGACCCGGCCGAGCAGCCAGCCGCCGACGGGGCGCATGAAGAAACCGACCGCGAAGATGCCGGCGGTGTTCATGAGCTGGGCCGTGGGGTTGTCGTCGGGGAAGAACGCCCCCGCGAAGTAGGTGGCGAAGCTGGCGTAGACGAACCAGTCGTACCACTCCACCATGTTCCCGGCCGAGCCGATCCAGATCCTCTTCCAGTGCTCTCGTCCCATGGGCCGTAACGTGCCGGGCGTTCGCGGATGCGACAAGAGCGCCTCGCATTGTGTTCATTGCGTTCATGGCGCACCCGCAGGTCGGCGGCCGGTCAGCGGATGTGGTCGATGAACACGTCCGACACCCCGTTGCTGTCGTCGGGCACCAGGTCGGCGGCCGCACATGCCGGAGCGCGCCGTCGCACGCAGGCGGCGGTGGTGCCGTCGGCCGCCGCGGTGTCGAGCACCGTCGGCTCCACGGACTCCTCCGGTGGACTCCGTACGCGGACGACGAGGGCCGCCCCGGACCCGAGGTCCGAGGCGGCCCCTGCGCAGGTGCGGCGGGTGTCAGCCCAGCTTGTGCATCCAGCCGTGCGTGTCCTCGCGCGTGCCGCGCTGGATGTCCAGCAGTGCCTCGCGAAGCTTGAGGGTGACCTCGCCGGGCTCGCCGCCCGACTGCTTCCACTCGGCGGTGGCGCGCTTGACCGTGCCCACGGGGGTGATGACCGCGGCGGTGCCGCAGGCGAAGACCTCGGTGAGGGTGCCGTTCTCGGAGTCGGCCTGCCACTGGTCGATGGAGATCCGGCCCTCCTCGGCCTCGTAGCCGAGGTCGCGGGCGACCGTCAGCAGGGAGTCACGGGTGACGCCCTCCAGGATGGATCCGGTCAGCTTCGGGGTGACGATCTTGTTGCCGTACACGAAGTACAGGTTCATGCCGCCGAGCTCCTCGACCCACTTGTGCTCCACGGCGTCGAGGTAGCAGACCTGGTCGCAGCCCTTGGCCGCGGCCTCGGCCTGGGCGAGCAGGGAGGCCGCGTAGTTGCCGCCGGTCTTGGCGTCGCCCATGCCGCCGGGGACGGCGCGGACGCGGTCCTCGGACGCCCAGATGGAGACGGGCTTCACGCCGCCCGGGAAGTAGGCGCCGGCCGGGGAGGCGATGACCAGGAAGAGGTACTCGTTGGCGGGCTTGACGCCGAGGCCGACCTCGGTGGCGATCATGAAGGGACGCAGGTAGAGGGACTCCTCGCCGCCGTGCGCCGGCACCCACGCCTTGTCCTGCTGGACGAGGAGGTCACACGCCTCGATGAAGGTCTCCACCGGCAGCTCGGGCATCGCCAGGCGCTTGGCGGAACGCTGGAAGCGCAGCGCGTTCATCTCCGGGCGGAAGGTGGCGACGGAGCCGTCGGGCCGGCGGTAGGCCTTGAGGCCCTCGAAGATCTCCTGCGCGTAGTGCAGCACGTTGGTGGCCGGGTCGAGGGAGATCGGCGCGTACGGGACGAGCTGGCCGTCGTGCCAGCCCCGCCCTTCGGTCCACTTGATCGTCACCATGTGGTCGGTGAAGTGGCGGCCGAACCCGGGGTTGGCCAGGATCGCCTCGCGCTCCGCGTCGGAGAGCGGGTTGGAGGAGGGCTTGAGCTCGATCGTGGGCGTCGTCATGGATGGTTGTCCTTCACCGGTTGTCGTGACGGGCCGCGCTCACGCCCGTTCCGCCAGTGGCGATGGTAGGACGTCCGAGCATTCCCTCAATCCGCGGCTCCGCGTTCGATTATGGCAAGCGGGTGAGGGATGGGGGCACCCCCACGCCTTTCGGGCTGCGGGGGAGGAACGGTGTGAATACGGCCCTCGGGGTGGCACAGGGGTCGGTCGATGGTGACACCCGGCGGGGGCATGGGAAAGCCGCCGGGTGCGATGCGACCCGGCGGCTTTACTCAGGGGTGTGAGCAGGGCGGCGGGTCAGCCGGCTACTCGTACGGCGAGCGCGTCGCCGATCTCGTCGGTCGTGCGGGCGGGCTTGCCCACGCGCTCGGCGAGGTCGGCGGAGACGGCCTCCTCGATGCGGGCGGCCTCGGCCTCGTAGCCGAGGTGACGCAGCAGGAGGGCGACCGACAGGACGGTGGCCGAGGGGTCGGCCTTGCCCTGGCCCGCGATGTCGGGCGCCGAGCCGTGCACGGGCTCGAACATCGACGGGAACTCGCCGGACGGGTTGATGTTGCCGGAGGCGGCGACCCCGATGCCGCCGGAGATGGCGGCGGCGAGGTCGGTGATGATGTCGCCGAAGAGGTTGTCGGTGACGATCACGTCGAAGCGCTCGGGCTGGGTGACCAGGTAGATCGTCGCCGCGTCGACGTGCATGTACTCGGTGGTGACCTCGGGGAACTCCTCGGCCACCTTGTTGAAGATGTTCGTCCACAGGTGACCCGCGAACGTGAGCACGTTGTTCTTGTGGACCAGGGCCAGCTTCTTGCGCGGGCGCGCCTGGGCGCGGGCGAAGGCGTCCCGGACCACGCGCTCGACGCCGAAGGCCGTGTTCACGGACACCTCGGTGGCGACCTCGTGCGGGGTGCCCTTGCGGATGGTGCCGCCGTTGCCCGTGTACGGGCCCTCGGTGCCCTCGCGGACCACGACGAAGTCGATCTCGGGCTGGCCCGCGAGCGGGGTGGCGACGCCCGGCAGCAGCTTGGAGGGCCGCAGGTTGACGTGGTGGTCGAAGGCGAAGCGGAGCTTGAGCAGGAAGCCGCGCTCCAGCACGCCGGACGGCACGGACGGGTCGCCGATCGCGCCGAGCAGGATCGCGTCGTGCTGCTTGAGCTGCTCGAGGTCGGCGTCGGTGAGGGTCTCGCCGGTGGCGTGGTAGCGCCGGGCGCCGAAGTCGTACTCCTTGGTCTCCAGCTTCACATCCTGCGGAAGGACGGCGGAGAGGACCTTCAGCCCCTGGGCCACGACCTCCTGGCCGATGCCGTCACCGGGAATCACTGCGAGATTGATGCTGCGAGACATGACGGCACCGTACTCCTTGTCCCACGCAATGACACGGGGCGTCCGCGATGCGGACACCGCCCGACATCGAAGTGCGGCGCGGCGGATGGCGCGGACGCCCGCCGCGCCGCACCTCGTGCGGGTGCGGCTCCCGGCTTATGGGTGCAGCCTCGTGGGTGAGGGTGCGGGCCGTACGAGTGAGGGCCCGGGAGGAGGAGGCCCGGCTCAGTGGCCGGTCGCGCCGCCGTTGTCCCTGCGGTCGAGGGCGCGCTGGAGCGCCGCGGCGGCGTTCTTCCGGTCGGACTCGCTCGTACGGGAAACGTGACGGACTCGGCGGCGGGCGGTCGTCTCGGCCATGGGAAATCGACTCCTTCGACATCCGGGAGTGCGGAAAGGGGGGTTACGAGACTCCCCCACTGCTTGACGCGTGGGAGGTGCCCCCAGCCGAGGCGGGGAGCGGTGCCGCAGGGGTTGCCTGCACGGGGCCCGGCTCACGACCGCCATTCGCTTGATCCAGCGAGACGTTCGGCTTCTACAAAAGTAAGTGAGGACCGGGCATCTGTCTCCACAATTACTCGGACTTCCTACTATCTGAGACGGCACGGCGGCCACCCCGCCCCGACCTGCGACAACCGTCGGCGACGGTCAGAGCACGTCCCCGTCACGCCAGTCGAAGACCAGCTTGCGCCGGAAGTCGAGGGCGCCCGCGGCGGCAGGGCGTACATACGTGCAGCCCTCCTCGTCACGCAGACGGACGACGCCGCGGGGACCGAGGCCGCAGAGCCGGCCGCGCCAGAGCCGCCAGCCGCGGGCGGCGTAGAGACGGGCGCCGTCGTCGCTCGCGGAGAGCGCACCGAGGTCGTAGGCGCCGTCGATGATCCGCTCGGCCTCGGCCATGACGCGCCCGCCGAGCCCCTGGCGCCGCACGTCGGCACGGACGCCCACGCCCTCGACGTACCCGACGCGCAGCCAGCGCTTGCGGTAGCGGGCGCGGCGCTGGATGACGGCCCCGTGCGCCACGAGCCCCCGCTCGTCGCCGACGAGCACATGCATCCCGCCGAGCGTGTGCTCCCAGTCGTCGTCGTCATAGTCCCCGTCGAACGCGGCATCGAGCAGCGCGCGCACAGCCCGGAGATCGGCGGCGTCGAGGTCGGCGGTATGGGCGGTACGGACTCCGGCTGTCACGTGGCCAGTATCACCCACTTCCCCCGATGACGTTCGCATACATGACCATGTGTCATCGCGCTGACCTCCAATCCGATGTATGAGAGCGTCAAACACCTTGACATGGACATATAGCACCACCACTCTCACAGTCATCGGATGACTGCGACAGGGAGAGGTTCTGTATGACCGCCCGACCACGGGTCCGCACCATCGTCCTGGCCCTCTGCTCCGCACTGCTCGCCACCACCGCGTCGGCACTGCCCGCCCGGGCCGGCACCGCCGCGCCGGCGACCGCCTGGGAGGTGCGCGGCCCGCACGGCTCACCGACGGCCGTCGTCGCGCTCGACCCGTCCGACGGGCACCCGACGCTCACCGTCCGACGCGCCGGCCACACCGTCCTGGAACCCTCGCCGGTCGGCCTGGTCACCGGACAGGCCGACCTCTCCAAGGGGCTGAGCCTGATCGGCCGCAGCGACCGCGCGGTCTTCGAGCGGTACACCGGCAGCGCGGGCAAGTCCCGCGTACGGGACGTCCGGATGACCGAGACCCGCTTCCGCTTCCGTACGGCGTCGGGCGCCCGGCTCGACCTGGTGACCCGCGTCGCCCCGGACGGTGTCGCCTACCGCTACGTGCTGCCGCAGAACCAGGGTGACGTGCTGCGCGAGACCTCCGCCTTCACCCTCCCCGCCGGCGCGAGCGCCGTCCTGGGCGCCTACCGCGCCGACAACGAACTGCCCTTCAAGCGCTACGACTCGGCCGCCTCGGCACCGGCGGGCGCGTACATGATGCAGTCCCTCTTCCACACCGACGGCGGCTGGGCGCTGATCGCCGAGTCCGACGTCACCGGCACCTACGCGGGTGCCCACCTGACGCACGAGGCGGGCTCGGCGACCTACGGCGTGAGCCTCTACGACGACGCCCCGATCCACACCGCCGGCGCCCTGACGACCCCTTGGCGGGCGGTCATCACCGGTGACCTGGCCACCGTCACCGAGTCGACCTTCGTGGACGACCTCGCCCCCGCCTCCCGTGTCCGCGACACCTCCTGGATCAAGCCGGGCCCGGCGCTGTGGACCTGGCTGGCCGGCGGCAAGGAGGCCGGGCAGAGCCTGGCAGCGCAGGAGAAGTACGTGGACTACGCGGCCGAACGCGGCTGGCCGTACGAGGTCGTCGACGCCGGCTGGTACTTCAGGACCGACGCCTGGGACGTCGTCGACCCCGACTGGCAGACGGACAGCTGGATGCCCGAACTGGTGCGCTACGCGGCGTCGAAGGGCGTCGGCATCCACGTCTGGCTGCACTACACGCTCCTCACCGACCCCGCCGAGCGCGAGAAGTGGCTCGGCACGCTGGAGCGGTGGGGCGTCAAGGGAGTGAAGATCGACTTCATGGACTCGGAGTCCCAGGAGCGGATGCGCTGGTACGACGACGTCCTGGAGTCGACGGCCCGGCACCACCTCATGGTGAACTTCCACGGCGCCACGCTCCCGAAGGGCATCCAGCGCACCTGGCCGCAGGTCATGACGATGGAGGCCGTCGGCGGCGAGGAGAAGCGCAACAACACGGCGGAGCACCTGGCCTCCCTGCCGTTCACCCGCAACGTCATCGGCTCCATGGACTTCACCCCGGGCGCCTTCCAGCGTCCGTACCGGCCCGACGCGGGCTCGGACGCGGGCGAGTTGGGGCTGACGGTCCTGTACGAGTCGGGCGTCCAGAACCTGTCCGGAACCCCGGAGTCGTACGACGCCCGCCCCGAGGCCCGGCGCTTCCTGGAGCAGCTCCCGGCCCGCTGGGAGGAGACACGCCTGCTGAGCGGCGACCCGGGCCGCTCGGCGGTGCTGGCCCGACGCGCCGCGGACGGCCGCTGGTTCATCGGGGGCACGTTCGCCGGCGCCGCGCGGACGGTCGACGTGCCGCTCCGGCTGGGAGCGGGCCCCTGGCTGGTGGAGGCCCTCACGGACGGCCCGTCGGGCCTGGTCCGCTCGGCGCGCACGGTGCGGGGCGGGGACACCTTCGCGGTGTCCGTGGCGGCGGACGGCGGGTTCGCGGCACTGGCCTGCCCCTGGCGGCCGGGCCGGACGACCTGCGAGCGCTGAGACGAGAACCGCCCCCGCCCCGGTTCGCGGAGAACCGGGGCGGGGGCGGTGCCGGGAAGGGCGTCAGCCCATGTGCGGGTAGGTGTAGTCCGTCGGCGGGACCAGCGTCTCCTTGATCGCGCGGGTCAGGGTCCAGCGCAGCAGGTTCTGCGGGGCGCCCGCCTTGTCGTTGGTGCCGGAGGCGCGGCCGCCGCCGAAGGGCTGCTGGCCGACCACGGCGCCGGTCGACTTGTCGTTGATGTAGAAGTTGCCGGCCGCGTAACGCAGCTTCTGAGCCGTGTAGGCGGCCGCCGCGCGGTCGTTCGCGATGACCGATCCCGTCAGCGCGTAGTCCGACACCGACTCCATCTGGGTCAGCATCTCGTCGTACTTGTCGTCCTCGTAGACGTGGACCGCGAGGATCGGGCCGAAGTACTCGGTGCGGAACACCTCGTTCTCCGGGTCGCTGCACTCGATGACGGTCGGACGCACGAAGTAGCCGACGGAGTCGTCGTAGGAGCCGCCCGCGACGATCGTGCAGGACGGGTCCTCCTTCGCGCGGTCGATCGCGGCCTTGTTCTTCGCGAAGGCGCGCTCGTCGATGACGGCGCCGAGGAAGTTCGACAGGTCGGTGACGTCACCCATGGTGATGCCGTCGACCTCGGCCGCGAACTGCTCCTTGAACCCGTCGTTCCAGATCGACGCCGGGATGTACGCGCGGGAGGTGGCGGAGCACTTCTGGCCCTGGTACTCGAAGGCGCCGCGGGTCAGCGCCGTCTTCAGCACCGCGCGGTCCGCCGACGGGTGGGCGACGAGGAAGTCCTTGCCGCCGGTCTCGCCGACCAGGCGCGGGTAGGAGCGGTACTTCTCGATGTTGTTGCCGACCGTCTTCCACAGGTACTGGAAGGTCTTCGTGGAACCGGTGAAGTGGATGCCCGCGAGGTCCCGGTGCTCCAGGGCGACCTTGGAGACCTCGATGCCGTCGCCGGTGAGCAGGTTGATGACGCCCTTGGGCAGGCCCGCCTCCTCCAGGAGCCGCATGAGGAGGACGGCGGCGTGGGTCTGGGTCGGGGACGGCTTCCACACCACCACGTTGCCCATCAGCGCGGGGGCGGTGGGCAGGTTGCCCGCGATGGCGCTGAAGTTGAAGGGCGTGATCGCGTAGACGAAGCCCTCCAGCGGCCGGTGGTCGAGGCGGTTCCACACGCCCGGCGAGTTGGCCGGGGGCTGCTCGGCGAGGATCTGGCGGGCGTAGTGCACGTTGAAGCGCCAGAAGTCGACGAGCTCGCAGGGGGTGTCGATCTCGGCCTGCTGGGCGGTCTTGGACTGGCCGAGCATGGTGGAGGCGGCCAGCGTCTCGCGCCAGGGGCCGGCCAGCAGCTCGGCGGCGCGCAGGATGATCGCGGCGCGGTCGTCGAAGGACATCGCGCGCCAGGCGGGCGCGGCGGCGAGCGCCGCGTCGATGGCGTCCTGCGCGTCCGCCTGCGTGGCGTTGCGGTAGGTGCCGAGGACGGCCTTGTGGTTGTGCGGCTGCACGACCTGGAAGGCCTCGCCGCCGCCCATGCGCTGGACGCCGCCGATGGTGCAGGGCAGGTCGATGGGGTTCTCGGCCAGTTCCTTGAGCTTGGCCTCCAGGCGGGTGCGCTCGGGCGAGCCGGGGGCGTAGCCGTGCACCGGCTCGTTGACGGGGGTGGGGACCTGGGTCACAGCGTCCATGGGTTCCGTAACTCCTTGACGTGAGCGGTGTTGCGAGCGGGGGTGCGGGCTCAGCCCTTGCCGACCATCGAGCGGGCGAAGAAGCGCAGGTTCGCCGGCTTCTCGGCCAGACGACGCATGAAGTAGCCGTACCAGTCGGTGCCGTACGCGGTGTAGACGCGCATGCGGTGGCCCTCGGCGGCCAGGCGCAGGTGCTCCTCGCTGCGGATGCCGTACAGCATCTGGAACTCGTACTCGTCGAGCTTGCGCCCGGCGCGCCGGGCGAGTTCCTGGGCGATGGAGATCAGGCGCGGGTCGTGGGAGCCGATCATCGGGTATCCGTCGCCCTCCATGAGGGTCCTCAGGACGCGGACGTACGCCTTGTCGATCTCGTGCCTGGTCTGGTACGCGACCGACGCGGGCTCCTTGTACGCCCCCTTCACGATACGTACGCGGCTGCCGCTCGCGGCGAGGCGGCGGGCGTCGGCCTCGGTGCGGAAGAGGTAGGCCTGGATGACGCAGCCCGTCTGCGGGAAGTCCTTCCGCAGCTCCTCGTGGATGGCGAACATCGAGTCGAGGGTGGTGTGGTCCTCGGCGTCCAGCGTGACCGTCGTACCGATCGCGGCGGCCGCCTCGACGACCGGGCGGACGTTCTTGAGGGCGAGCTGGTGGCCGTCCTCCAGCGCTTGGCCGAACATCGACAGCTTCACCGACATCTCGGCGCGGGTGCCCAGTTCCAGGGGCCTGAGCCGGTCGATCAGCTCCAGGTAGGCGTCGCGCGCGGCCGTGGCCTGTTCCGGGGTCGTGATGTCCTCGCCGACGACGTCCATGGTCAGCTCGAGGCCCCTGCCGGTGAGGTCCGTGACGATCGGCACGATGTCGTCGACCGTCTCGCCCGGGATGAAGCGGTCGACGACCTGCTTGGTCACCGGGGCCGCCGAGATCAGGCGTCGCATCCGGTCGCTGCGCGACGCGGCGAGAATCACGGGACCCAGCACGGGGCACCTCCACAGAACAGGCAAGAGGCCGCAACCCGACCATTCGGGTACGGCACGGAGAACCACCGTGAAACCTAAGGATCCCTTCGATCGTCGGCCATCGACAGCTGTCACGCATCCGTGCCCTGGATCTCAGACAGATGTATGAGCCGGGTGGGAAATTGAAGGAGAATGGCCGGGTGGCGGACGTTTTCAAGGCAGGGCGCGGTGACTACCAGGAGCTCGTCGACGAGATCTCCGCGCTGCTCGGCGCCCCGGCGACCCTGGAGAACCGGGACTTCGAGCTGATCGCCTTCGCCGCGTACGACAGCGAGGGCGACTTCGACGAGGCCTCCCTCGATCCCGTGCGCACCCGCTCGATCCTCACGCGCCGCTCCACGGCGGCGGTGCGGAAGTGGTTCGAGGGCTTCGGCATCGCGCGCGCCACCGGGCCGGTGCGTATTCCGCCCACCCCGGAGGCGGGCGTGTACCGGGGAAGGATCTGTCTGCCGGTACGCCATCGGGGTGTCGTCCTCGGCTATGTGTGGCTGCTGGCCGACGAGCCGGGCCCGGCCGAGGCGCAGTTGTCCGCCGCGATGGAGATCGCGGCGCGGATCGGCGACCTGCTCGCGGAGGAGGCGCAGGCGGGCGCGGAGGTGACGCGTGAGCTGCGCGCGGTGCTGACGGCGGAGCGCGGCTGGCCGCAGGACATGGCGGTGGCCGAGCTGCGGACGGCGCTGGGCGCGCGCGGCGAGGGCCTGCACACGGTGGTCTGTGTGGCGCCCTGGCCCTCGGCCGACCCGGACGACGCGCCGTCGGCCCGGACGATCCCTGCGGCGACCGCGCTGTGCACGGTGCCGTGGGGTGCCACCGGCCAGAGCCTGGCGCTGCTGGTGCGGCTGCGCTCGGCGGATGTGCTGACCCCGGCGCTGACGGCGGCCACGCGGCTGCTGCGGGAGGCCGGTGAGGTGGGCGAGGGGTTCGCGGCCGGGGTGGCCGGCGCCCGGCACGGCCTCGCCGAGCTGGGTGCGGCCTGGCAGGAGGCGTCGGCGGCGGCCCGCGCGGCCCTCGCGGAACCCCGGCTCGGCCCGGTCGCCCAGTGGTCGGCCATCGGCCCGTACCGGCTGCTGACGTCGCTCCCCCCGCAGGCAGCGCACGACCCGGCCGTGAGCGCCCTGCTGACCCCCGCCCACCGTGAACTGGCCCGCACCGCCGAGGTGTTCCTGGACTGCGCGGGCCAGGCGGGACGTACGGCCGCGGCCCTCGGCATCCACCGGCAGACGCTGTACTACCGCCTGTCCCGCGTCGAGCAGCTCACCGGCCTCGACCTGGACGACGGGGAGGACCGGCTGTTGCTGCACATGGCACTGAAGGGGGCGCGGCTGGCCTGAACGGCATCGGGCGGGAAAGCCGGACATCGCCACATACGGGCCTGCGGAGCGCTAGCCTCTCGACACGGGGCGTGCGGCCCGGAAGTCGGGGGACGAGGTGCGTGACGAACGACATGGCGGCGCTGCGCCGCATGGAACGCCATCTGCTGGGCACGGCGCAGGAGGCCAACTACCTGGTCGACCTGTCCAACGTGGTGCGGGACCGGGCGCTGGGCGGCGGATCGGCCCGGGAGCTGCGCAGGTTGCGGCTGGTCCTGCGGGCCCTGCGTGAATCCACCGGCGACCGGGACGTCACCGTCCACGCCATCGCGGACAACAGCCTGCTGCACCCGCGGCACGACGGGGAGTTCCCCGATCCGGCAGAGGGCGCGCTGCTGCGCGAGTGGCGGGACCGCGGTCTGATCGCCGCCATCGACAAGGCGGACCCCGATCTCCTGGACCATGCCAGGGAGCTCGGCACCAGAGTGATCAGCAGCGACAACTTCACCGGCCACCGGAGCGAGCACCCTTGGATCCAGGGCGACCGCGAACACTTCCTCAGGCCCGAACGCGAGGAGGGCGGTCGGGTCCGACTGGTCCTGCGGGACATGCGGGTCTTCGCGGACCGGGAGATCTCACGCGAGGGCGAGCGCGACACGCTCAAGGCCCGGAACCTGCTGGACTTCCAGGGCCGGCCCCGCTCGAACGTGCTGGGGCGCTCCTGGCGGTGCCCGCACCCGGACTGCCGCCCCAGCCCCGCGATCCAGCGGGGCAAGGTGGTGTGCCGCACCCACCGGATGCTGCTGACGGACACCGGCCCACGCCGCCGCCGGATCCAGCTGAAGATCTTCGTGGACGGCACGTGCCACGCCTGGGAGAACATCACCGAGGGCCCCGAAGGGCAGGACCGGGAGTTCGTGCTCGGGCGCGGTCACTTCGTCCGGATCGATGAGTGCCATCTGTCCGGGGAGCGGCGGCGCCGGATCAGCAGGGAGCATCTCCGGCTGATCTGCGGCCGGGGCGCGCTGTGGGTCCTCGACACCAGCACGGCGGGCAGCAGGATGCGCACCGTCCGCCCGGGCGGGGAACCCACCGCATGGCGCGCCCTGCCGCGCCGCGGCACCGGGGCCGCCGCAGTGCCCGGCGAGCGGGCGCCCCGTGGCTTCGGTCCGGACGACGAGATCGAACTGGTCCCGGGGGTCGTGCTGCGCCGCAGCGGCCAGCGGTGGCCGGAGGAGCGCGCGGAGGGAGTCCGTGCCAAGCCGCCGAGGAGGCCGGCGGGCGGCGAGGAGTTGACGAGTCTGGGCTGAGCGAAAGCGGCGGCCGGGGGGGCGTACGGGCGGAGTCGGGACGGGCCACGGGTGAACCGGTTGGGGGGTCGAGTGGAACCGCTGCGGGAGGGCGATCCCGAACGGATCGGCGGCCACGAGTTGTTCGCGAGGCTGGGCGAGGGCGGTTGGGGGACCGTCTACTTCGCCCGGACGAGCAGGGGCCGTTCGATCGCGCTGAAGACGATCAGGCCCGCGTGCCTGGAGGAGGACCCGGAGCGGTTCCGTAAGCGTTTCGCCAGGGAGGTCGAGGCGGCCAAGGCGGTCGACCCCCGGCACACCGCGGAGGTCGTCGACTCCGACACGCGCGCGGCAGAACCGTGGTTCGCCTCCCGCTACATCCCGGGAGTCAACCTGGCCGAGGCCCTCGACCACTGCGGGAACCCGCTGCCGCAGCGCACCTGGCGGGTACTGGCGGCCGGCCTGGTCGACGCCCTGCGCAGCGTCCACCGCGCCGGCCTCGTCCACCGCGACCTCAAACTCGCCAATGTCCTGCTGGGTGCCGACGGCGCCTACGTCATCGACTTCGGTATCGCCCGGCACCTCTCCCCCACCGACGGTACGACGCTGACCAGGACCGGCACCAGCCCCCGGACCACCAGCTTCGCCTCGCCCGAGCAGCTTCGGGACGAGCGCGTGGGATGGGCCGGCGACATCTTCGCCCTGGGGCTGGTGCTGGCCTACACCGCCCTGAACCGGCACCCTTTCGGGACCGGCTCACCCATGGAGATCGCCGCGAACATCGTGATCGGCAGGCCGTCGCTGGACGGGTTGCCGCCCGCGGTGGAGAAGGTGGTCCGCCCGTGTCTGGAGCCGGAGCCGGGCAACCGGCCCGGCCCGGCTGAGATCGCCGACCTGCTGGCGGCCGAGGCGTCGCCGACGGCGCAGGACTGGCTGCCGCCGGGCCTGCGCGCCAGGATCGACCAGCGGTCCCGTTTCGCCATCGACATCGACCGGCCGCTGCGTCCCGGCCGGAGCAGCCCCAGAGCAGCGGGGCCCACGCCCGCACCGGCCGCCCGGTCCTCCTCGGGACTCACGACCGACCCGACCCCGCCGGAGGCGAGGTCCGCGCCGAACGCCCGGCTGCTGCGGGAGAGGGACCTGGAGCCGGCACCGGCTGGGCAGACGGAGACGGAGAAGACCACACGACCGGCCGCGGCCGCTCCCGGCAAGAAGGACACCGCCGGCCCCGGCGACACGGAGGCCAGGTTCCGGGCCTCCGCCCAGGCGGGCAACGCCGAAGCCATGCGCTGGGTCGCGGCCCACTGCAAGAACACCGGCGACCTGGAGGCGGCACTGCTCTGGTACAGGCGCGCGGCCAACGCCGGCAACGCCACCGCCGCCCGCGAGGCAGGTCAACTGCTCGAAAAGCACTTCCCGAAGCGACGGGCGGAAGTCCTGGCCCTTTACCAGAGGGCCTCGGACGCCGGTGAGCTGTTCGCACGCACGCGGCTGACCCGGCTGCTGGCCCAGGAGCAGGACAAGCCGGGCCTGGCCCCGAAGGCGGAGCCCACGACTCCGCCCAAGGCGGCCGCTGCGGCGGGTGGGAAGAACGCCAAGGCCCCGGGTGGTGACGGAACGGCGCAGAGCGGCGGCGCCGCGGGCGTCCCGGCCCCGGTCTCCGCGGCCGAACAGGCGCTGCTCCGCCAGCACCGGACCGCCGCCATGAACGGGCAGATCAACTCCGTGCTGGCGCTGGCAAACTGGTACCGGCAGCAGAATCGCGACCAGGACGCGCTCGTCTGGTACTGGCGAGGCGCCGAGGGCGGGCATCCTCACTGCATGTTCGTGACCTCGGCGCTGCTCGCCAAGGATCGGCAACGGGAGGGCGAGTCGCTCCGGTGGTTGCGGGCGGCGGCCGATGCGGGCAACACGGCGGCGCTGCACCGCCTGGGGCAACGCATGGAGAAGGATCGGCGCCCGGCGGACGCGCTCCGTTTCTTCCGCTCCGCCGCCGAGAAGGGACATGCGCCGTCCATGCTCGAGACGGCGCGCCTTCTGGAGCAGTCGGCACAGCCGGCCCAGGCACTGGAGTGGTTCGTCCGCGCCGCTGCGAAGGGCAGCGCTGCGGCAGCCGAGGAGGCCGACCGCATCCGTGCCGAACTGCGGCGCAACGCCTCGTCACCGCCCCCTTCGGGGGAACAGTCTCCCAAGGCCGCACCGCCCCGGAAGAAGACCTCGTCCAAGGCCGCCCCCGCCTCCGGCACCACGAATCCCACCGGTGCCAAGACCCGCACCGCGACGACCGCCACCGCCACGAAGACCACTCGGCCGAACGCGTCCGTGCTGCGCAGGGAGGCCGAGCGGCACGAGCGGGAGGGCCGGCTCCACAAGGCCCTGGACAGCTATGCCCAGGCGGCGGAACAACTGGGCGACACGGCCTTCAAGCGGGATGTCGCCCGGCTGTGCCTGAGCCTGAGCGGCAGTGCCGAGAGCCCGGAGGAGCGCAGACGCTTCCGGAAGCGGGCCGTCCGGCTCTATCGGAAGCTGGCTCAGGACGGAGACCCGCAGTCGATCCGGGCGCTCGCGGAGCTCGGGTTGACCGTCGACAGCCGGGAACAGAACACCAAGCAGTTGCAGACCCAGTTGGAGGCGCAGCTGCAGGCGGCCGGCGAGGGCAGTTCGAAGGCCATGCGCCAAGTGGCCCGCACGTACCTGAGGCTGGGCTCCGAGGAGCACGTCCAGGCGGCGCTGGCCTGGCTGCGCCGGGCCGGCGAGATGAACAACATCGGCGCCATGCTGGACGCGGCCCGCGTGTGCGAGGAGCGCGGGCAGCACCGCGAGGCCCTGGAGTGGTACTGCTGGGCCCGGGACAGCGGTGATGGGGCGGCCGTGGCGCATATCGAACGCCTGGCAGCCGACCACCCGGGTGCCGCCCTGATGACCCGCCTGTCCAGGCGACTGCGCCGCGCCTGGACCTGACGGGTCACCTCCGGGTGGCGGCCTCGATCACCTGGCGCAGCCCCTCGGTGAGCCGGTCGGCGTCGGGGGCGCTCTTCGGGTCGAAGGTCCACTGCGTGATGAGCCCGAGCATCAGGGTCGTGTAGAAGGTGCCGAGCGTGTCCACGGTCTCCTCGGGGACGTCCTCCTCGCGCACGCCCGTGAAGAAGGCCACGAAGCCGCGCGAGCCCTCCCGCTGGGCGCGCGCCAGGTGGTCGCGCAGCTCGGGCATCTGATCGCCCATCGCCACGATCTCCACGCTCAGCCGCCACAGGGAACCGGGCTCCCGCATGGTCGCGATGATGTTGGACCACACCTCCCGGAACCGTTCCAGCGAGCCGGGCTCGCCACGGATCTCCTCACTCCCCTCGAAGGTGTCGGACATCTCCTCGACCAGCGCCACATAGGCCTGTGCGAGCAGCGCGTCCTTCGACCCGTAGTGGTAGCCGATCGAGGCCAGGTTGGTCCCGGACTCCTTGACGATGTCCCGCGCCGTCGTCCGCACGAACCCCTTCTCCAGGAGGCAGCGCTTGGCGCCCTCCAGCAAATCCTCACGGTGTCCCATGCCCACCGACCCTACCGCGATTCAGACGCTCGTCCTAGACAAGCGATTTATACAGTCGTACTAGACAAGCGTTTAAGACGCCCGTACAGTCCCTGGCATGACGAACCCGACGAGCACGACCACGACCGCGCCCCCCGACGGCACCCGAGCCGGCCGCCGTGAATGGACCGCCCTGGGCGTCCTGATGCTTCCGCTGCTGCTGGTCTCGATGGACGTCTCGGTGCTGTACTTCGCCATCCCGGCGATCAGTGCGGATCTGGAGCCGAGCAGCACCCAGCAGCTGTGGATCTTCGACATCTACGCCTTCGTCCTCGCCGGGCTGCTGATGACGATGGGCTCGCTCGGCGACCGCATCGGCCGCCGCAGGCTGCTGCTGCTCGGAGCCGCCGCCTTCGGGGCCGCCTCGCTGCTGGCGGCGTACGCCGACAGCGCCGAGACCCTGATCGCGGCCCGCGCGGTGCTCGGCATCGGCGGCGCCACCCTGATGCCGTCGACGATGGCGCTGATCCGCACGATGTTCACCGACCCCGGGCAGCGCGCGAAGGCCATCGGCCTGTGGTCGGGTGTGATGACGGCCGGTATCGCGCTCGGCTCGGTGATGAGCGGGGTTCTCGTCGAGTACTTCTGGTGGGGCTCGGTGTTCCTGGTCAACCTGCCGGCGATGGGCCTGCTGCTGGTCCTGGGCCCGTTCCTGCTCCCCGAGTCGAAGAACCCCGAACCCGGCCGCTTCGACCTGCTGAGCGTCCCGCTGTCGATGGCGGCGGTGCTGCCGGTGATCTACGGCCTGAAGGAGATCCCGGCCGAGGGCTGGCACGTCCAGTACGTGCTGGCGGTGACGGTGGGCCTGCTGTTCGCGGCACTGTTCGTGTACCGCCAGCGCACCGCGGCCTCGCCGATGATCTCCCCCGCACTGTTCCGCGGCCGGGGCTTCGCACCCGCGGTGGTACTCAACCTGATCTCGTCGTTCGGGATGATGGGCTCGGCCTTCTTCACCACGCAGTACCTGCAGTCGGTGCTCGGCAAGAGCGCGTTGGAGGCCGCGCTGTGGGCGCTGCTCCCCTCCGTGCCGATCGGCATGGCGGCCCCCGTCGCCACGCAACTGGTCCAGAAGGGTGTCAACCGTGCCTATGTCGTCACCGCGGGCTTCACGATCGCGGCGGCCGGCTACGGAATGCTCGTCCTCGCCGGTACCGACTCCCTCTGGCTGGTCCTGGCGGCCTGCGGTGTCCTCGCCTCCGGGATCGTCATCGCCATCTCGCAGATGACGGACCTCGCGATGAGCGCGGCCCCGGTCGAGCGGGCCGGCTCCGCCTCCTCCCTCCTGGAGACCGGCGCGGAGTTCGGCGGCGCGCTGGGGATGGCGGTCCTCGGCTCGGTCGGTACGGCGGTCTACCGCCACGAGATCCCGGCCTCGGCCCCGTCCCCGGCCCGCGAAACGCTGGGCGGCGCGCTCGCGGCGGCCCGGGGGATGCCGGGCCGGGCGGGAGCGGAACTGCTGGCCGCGGCGCGGGAGGCGTTCACCACGGGCATGCACGGGGCGGCGATCGCCGGGGCGGTGGTCCTGGCGGGGGCGGCGACCCTGGCGGCGACGAGCCTGCGCCGGATCCACGTACGCGACACCGAGGAGTGATGCGGCCGGAAAAGAGCCGGGGCCCGGCCACCCTGAGGTGGCCGGGCCCCGGCTGTCGTGCGTACCGCCGTCAGACCAGGTTCACCGAGCGGGCGGACGTCGCGCCGATCTCCTCCGCGACCTCCGTCAGCACGTTCTGCGGCACCGTGTCGTCGACCGTGAGGACCGCCAGGGCCTCGCCGCCGGCGATGTCGCGGGCCACCTGCATGCCCGCGATGTTGATCCCGGCCTCGCCGAGGATGCGGCCGACGGTGCCGACCACACCGGGACGGTCGGTGTAGCGGAGCACGATCATGTGGTCGGCGAGCGACAGGTCCACGTCGTAGTCGCCCACCGCCACGATCTTCTGGTGGTGCTTCGGGCCGGCCAGCGTGCCGGACACCGAGACCTCCTCGCCGTCGGCGAGCGTGCCGCGCACGGTGACCACGTTGCGGTGGTCCGTGGCCTCGGAGCTGGTGGTCAGGCGCACCTCGACACCGCGCTCCTGGGCGAAGAGCGGGGCGTTCACGTACGACACCGTCTCGTCCACGACGTCCTCGAACACGCCCTTGAGCGCGGACAGTTCGAGCACCTTGACGTCGTGCTGGGTGATCTCGCCGTACACCTCGACGTCGAGCCGGACCGCGACCTCGCCCGCGAGCGCGGTGAAGATGCGGCCGAGCTTCTCGGCGAGCGGCAGCCCGGGCTTGACGTCCTCGGCGATCACGCCGCCCTGCACGTTGACCGCGTCCGGCACCAGCTCGCCGGCGAGCGCGAGGCGCACCGACTTGGCGACGGCGATGCCCGCCTTCTCCTGCGCCTCGTCGGTGGAGGCGCCGAGGTGCGGGGTGCAGACCACCTGGTCGAGCTCGAACAGCGGGGAGTCCGTGCACGGCTCCTTCGCGTACACGTCCAGGCCCGCGCCCGCGACGCGGCCCTCCTTGAGCGCCGAGTACAGCGCCTCCTCGTCCACGATCCCGCCGCGCGCGGCGTTGATAATGCGGACGCTCGGCTTGACCTTGTGCAGCGCCTCGGCGCCGATCAGGCCGAGGGTCTCGGGGGTCTTCGGCAGGTGGACGGTGATGAAGTCGGAGACCTCGAGCAGCTCGTCCAGGGACAGCACCTTCACGCCCATCTGCGCGGCCCGCGCGGGCTGGACGTAGGGGTCGTAGGCGACGACCTTCATGCCGAACGCGGACATGCGCTGCGCGACCAGCGCGCCGATACGGCCGAGGCCGACGACGCCGAGGGTCTTCTCGGCGAGCTCGACGCCGGTGTACTTGCTGCGCTTCCACTCGCCGTTCTTGAGCGCGGCGTTGGCCTGCGGGATGTTGCGGGCGGTGGAAATGATCAGACCGCAGGCCAGTTCGGCTGCGGTCACGATGTTCGCGGTGGGGGCGTTGACGACCATCACACCGGCCTTGGTGGCGGCGGAGACGTCCACGTTGTCCAGGCCGACGCCGGCTCGCGCGACGACCTTCAGCTTCTTCGCGGCGGCGATGGCCTCGGCGTCGACCTTCGTCGCGGAGCGGATCAGGACGGCGTCGACATCGGCGATCGCGGGCAGCAGCTCCGCGCGGTCGGCGCCGTTGCAGTGGCGGATCTCGAAGTCGGGGCCGAGGGCGTCGACGGTCGCGGGCGACAGCTCTTCAGCGATGAGTACGACGGGTTTCGAGCTCACGTGAGTCCTCACATGTCCAATGCGGACGGCCGTCCCGACGGCCGCTGGCGGTGGAGGGGTGCTTGCCGCGTGGAAGACGCACGACGCTGTGGGCCTGACGCGATTGTTGTGCAGCAGTCTAGTGGCGCGGCCGCGGGCGTACTGCGCCTCCGCGGAAGGATCACCCGGACGTGGCCTGCCGGTGTGGACAACAAGAATAATGCGGCGGTGCCCCGGCCGAGGGCACCGCCGCAGCGAAGGTCAGGCCTCCTCGTTGACCCACGACATGAGCTTGCGGAGCTGCTTGCCGGTGGTCTCCAGCAGGTGCTCGGAGTCCTGCTGCTTGTACTCGTTGTACTTCTTCAGACCGCCGTGGTACTCGTCCATCCAGGCCTGGGCGAAGGAGCCGTCCTGGATCTCGGCGAGGACCTTCTTCATCTCGGCCTTGGTGGCGTCGGTGATGATGCGCGGGCCGGTGACGTAGTCGCCCCACTCGGCGGTCTCGGAGATCGACCAGCGCATCTTCTCCAGGCCGCCCTCGTACATGAGGTCGACGATGAGCTTCAGCTCGTGCAGGCACTCGAAGTAGGCGATCTCCGGCTGGTAGCCGGCCTCGGTCAGCGTCTCGAAGCCCGCCTTCACCAGCGCCGCGGTGCCACCGCACAGGACGGCCTGCTCGCCGAAGAGGTCGGTCTCGGTCTCCTCGGTGAAGGTCGTCTTGATGACGCCGGCGCGGGTGCCGCCGATGCCCTTCGCGTACGACAGGGCCAGCGCGAAGGCGTTGCCGGAGGCGTCCTGCTCGACGGCGGCGATGCAGGGAACGCCGCGGCCCTCCTCGTACTGGCGGCGCACCAGGTGGCCCGGGCCCTTCGGGGCGACCATGCAGACGTCCACGCCGGCCGGGGGCTTGATGAAGCCGAAGCGGATGTTGAAGCCGTGGCCGAAGAACAGCGCGTCGCCGTCCTTCAGGTTCGGGGCGATGGACTCCTCGTAGACCTGGGCCTGGATCGGGTCCGGCACCAGGATCATGATGACGTCGGCCTCGGCGGCGGCCTCCGACGGGGTCACCACGCGCAGGCCCTGCTCCTCGGCCTTCGCCTTGGACTTCGAGCCCTCGTGCAGACCGACACGCACGTCGACACCGGAGTCGCGCAGCGACAGGGCGTGGGCGTGGCCCTGGCTGCCGTAGCCGATGACCGCGACCTTGCGGCCCTGGATGATGGACAGGTCGGCGTCAGCGTCGTAGAACAGCTCGGCCACTTTGGGTTCTCTCCTTGAGTGCAGGTGTTGCGTCCCACCGTATGACGGCGGGCGGAAGGGAAGTTTCGCGGTCTCGGAATACGGGCGGCCGGTTCTCCCCGGCCGCCCGGACACCGTCTTACGCCGACCGGTCGAGGGCCCGCAGGGACCGGTCCGTGATCGAACGGGCGCCGCGGCCGATCGCGATCGTGCCGGACTGCACCAGCTCCTTGATGCCGAACGGCTCCAGCATCTTCAGCATGGCCGACAGCTTGTCGCTGGACCCGGTGGCCTCGATGGTGACGGCCTCCGGGGAGACGTCGACCGTCTTCGCGCGGAACAGCTGGACGATCTCGACGATCTGGGAGCGCGTCTCGTTGTCGGCGCGCACCTTCACCAGAACGAGTTCACGCTGAACGGCCTGTGTGGGCTCCAGCTCGACGATCTTCAGCACGTTGACGAGCTTGTTGAGCTGCTTGGTGACCTGCTCCAGCGGCAGGTCCTCGACGTTCACCACGATGGTGATGCGGGAGATGTCGGGGTGCTCGGTGACACCGACCGCGAGGGAGTCGATGTTGAAGCCGCGGCGGGAGAACAGGGCGGCGATCCGGGCGAGGATGCCGGGGGTGTTCTCGACCAGGACGGAGAGGGTGTGCTTGGTGGACATGGTTCTCGACTCAGCTCTCTCTCAGTCGTCCTCGTTGTCGCCGAAGTCGGGGCGGACGTCCCGGGCGGCCATGATCTCGTCGTTGGAGGTGCCGGCGGCGACCATCGGCCACACCATCGCGTCCTCGTGGACGATGAAGTCGACGACGACGGGGCGGTCGTTGACGGAGTTCGCCTCTTCGATGACCTTGTCCAGGTCGTCCGGGGACTCGCAGCGGATCGCGTAGCAGCCCATGGCCTCCGACAGCTTCACGAAGTCGGGGACGCGGGTTCCCCTGGCCGCCGGGTCGACGTCCTCGGGGCCGGAGTGCAGCACCGTGTTGGAGTACCGCTGGTTGTAGAAGAGGGTCTGCCACTGGCGGACCATCCCGAGGGCGCCGTTGTTGATGATGGCGACCTTGATCGGGATGTTGTTCAGGGCGCAGGTGGTCAGCTCCTGATTGGTCATCTGGAAGCAGCCGTCGCCGTCGATCGCCCAGACCGTGCGGTCGGGGGCGCCGGCCTTCGCGCCCATCGCGGCCGGGACCGCGTAGCCCATGGTTCCGGCGCCGCCGGAGTTCAGCCAGGTCGCGGGCTTCTCGTACTGGATGAAGTGTGCGGCCCACATCTGGTGCTGGCCGACGCCCGCGGCGAAGATCGTGCCCTGCGGGGCGAGCTGCCCGATGCGCTCGATGACCTGCTGCGGGGAGAGCGTGCCGTTCTCGGGCAGGTCGTAGCCGAGCGGGTAGGTCTCGCGCCAGCGGTTCAGGTCGTTCCACCAGGCGGTGTAGTCGCCCTGGTGGCCCTCGCTGTGCTCCTTCTGCACGGCCTGGATCAGGTCGGCGATGACCTCGCGGGCGTCGCCCACGATCGGCACGTCGGCGGCGCGGTTCTTGCCGATCTCCGCCGGGTCGATGTCGGCGTGGACGATCTTGGCGTAGGGGGCGAAGCTGTCCAGCTTGCCGGTGACGCGGTCGTCGAAGCGGGCGCCGAGGGCGACGATCAGGTCGGCCTTCTGCAGCGCGGTGACGGCGGCCACCGAGCCGTGCATACCGGGCATGCCCAGGTGCTGCGGGTGGCTGTCGGGGAACGCGCCGAGCGCCATCAGCGTGGTGGTGACGGGCGCCCCGGTGAGCTCCGCGAGGACCTTCAGCTCGGCGGTGGCCCGCGCCTTGAGGACGCCGCCGCCGACGTAGAGGACGGGCCGCCTGGCGGAGGTGATCAGCTTGGCGGCCTCGCGGATCTGCTTGGCGTGCGGCTTGGTCACCGGGCGGTAGCCGGGCAGGTCCATCACGGGCGGCCAGGAGAACGTGGTCTTCGCCTGGAGGGCGTCCTTGGCGATGTCGACCAGGACCGGGCCCGGGCGGCCGGTGGAGGCGATGTGGAACGCCTGCGCGATCACCCGCGGGATGTCCTCGGCCTTGGTGACGAGGAAGTTGTGCTTGGTGATCGGCATGGTGATGCCGACGATGTCCGCCTCCTGGAAGGCGTCGGTGCCGATCGCCTTGGAGGCGACCTGACCGGTGATCGCGACCAGCGGCACCGAGTCCATGTGGGCGTCGGCGATCGGGGTCACCAGGTTGGTGGCGCCGGGGCCCGAGGTCGCCATGCAGACGCCGACCTTGCCGGTGGCCTGGGCGTAGCCGGTGGCCGCGTGGCCCGCGCCCTGCTCGTGCCGCACCAGCACGTGACGCACCCGCGTGGAGTCCATCAGCGGGTCGTACGCCGGAAGGATGGCACCACCCGGAATGCCGAATACCGTGTCGGCGCCGACCTCCTCGAGAGAGCGGATGAGGGACTGCGCACCCGTGACGTGCTCGGGCGCGGACTGCTGTCCTCCGGATCGGGGCCGCGGCTGCGGGTGATGGGCCCCGGTGGCCTGCTCGGTCATCGGCATTCTCTTCTCGATGCTGAGGGTTTTGGCGAGGTTCGGGCGTTGTTCGGCTGGTGCCTGTGCAACAAAAAACCCCTCGTGCCGTGAGGCAAGCGAGGGGAGCGCGCCGGGTGTGGTCGCTGGGTTTTCCGGTTCATGTCCGGTGGGTCCCAGCTCAGCCGACGCGCTGTCCAAGTACGAGAATTCGGGTGCGCATGGCTCAGACCCTCCCCCCGGCACGCCGTTACTGTCAAGTGGGTGGGACGGGAGTCTCATTATGTGAGCGTAGGGCCGTTCCGCCTCCGGAAACGGCAGGCACGCCACTGCCGTACACCCCCGTGACCCTCCCCATGACACGTTCACCTCCGAGGCGCAGCGGTCGGTGTGGAGGCCACGACCGTGCTCAGCCCTTCGGGCCGCCGCCCGGTCGCACCCTCGACGCCGACGCGCCCCTTCGACTCCCTCGCACTCCCCGCGAAGACCGGCTCCGCCGGGCCGTGCGGCACCGGGTAGTGGCCGGAAGCGAGCGCCCGGCGCAGCCGGTACTCGTCCAGTGGCCCCGAGAATGCCATGCCCTGACCGTGCGTGCAGCCCATGGCGCGCAGTGCGACGACCTGTTCGGGCAGGTCCACCCCCTCCGCGACGGAGGAGAGGCCCAGGTCGCCGGCGATGCGGAGCAACCCGCTCGTGATCTTGTGCAGCCGGGCCGACTCCACGACCCCCTCGACGAGGCCCCGGTCCAGCCTCAGCACATCGATGGGGAGCCGGCGCAGCGCGGTGATGGCCGCGGAGCCGCTGCCGAGGCCGTCCAGGGCGACGCGGACGCCGATCCGGCGCAGGCTGCCGAGTCTGCGCTCCAGCTCGTCCAGGGAGATGCGCGGGTCGATGCCGGAGAGCTCGATCATCAGGGCGCCGGAGGCCAGACCGTGCCGGGTGAGCAGGGCCTCGATGGAGCCGAGGGGCAGGGAGCGGTCGAGCAGCCGCCGGGCGCTCACCCGGACGGCGACGGGTACGGCGAGTCCGTCGGCGGCGCGCTCGGCGGCCTGCCGTACGGCCTCCTCGAGGATCCAGCGGCCCAGCTCGGCGGCCTTGTCGCTGTCCTCCGAGACGCGCAGGAACTCGTCGGGCGTGAAGAGCACGCCCTGGGAGGACCGCCAGCGGGCGCGGGCGCCGACGCAGGCGATCCGGCCGTCCTCGAGTGACACCACGGGCTGGTGCAGCAGGGTGAACTCGCCCTCGTTGAGCGCGGCCCGCAGCCGGGTGGCCAGCTCGGCCTTGCGGACGACGTCCTGCTGCATCTGAGGCCTGTACAGCTCGACGCGGCCCTTGCCGGCGGCCTTGGCGCGGTACATGGCGAGGTCCGCGTTGCGCAGCAGCTCACCTGCGCCGAGGCCCGGCTCGGCGAAGGCGACGCCGATGGAAGCGGCCACCCGGACATCGTTGCCGTCGATGTCGTACGGCTGGGAGAGGGTGACCCTGAGCCGGTCCGCGAGCTCGAGGATGTGCCGTTCGCGCGCGGTGCGGTCCCGGGTGCCGTCGCCGACGATGAGGGCCGCGAACTCGTCGCCGCCGAGGCGCGCGGCGGTGTCGCCCTGCCGCACCGACTCCTGGAGCCTGCGGGCGGCCTGGACGAGCAGTTCGTCACCGGCCTGGTGGCCGATGGTGTCGTTGACGGCCTTGAAGCCGTCGAGGTCGATGAACAGGACGGCGGTGCCGCGGTCGGAGGAGCGGCGGCCGGAGAGACCCTGCTGGACGCGCTTGGTGAACAGGGCGCGGTTGGGCAGGTCGGTGAGCGGATCGTGCTCGGCGCTGTGCTGGAGCTGGGCCTGCAGGCGCACCCGCTCGGTCACGTCGCGGCTGTTGAAGATCAGCCCGCCCTGGTGGCGGTTGACGGTGGACTCCACGTTGAGCCAGCCGCCGTCGCCGGAGCGGAAACGGCACTCGATGCGGGTGGTGGGTTCCTCGATGTGGCTCGCGGCGAGGAAGCGCCGCACCTCGTGCACCACACAGCCCAGGTCGTCGGGGTGGATGAGCGCGGCGAGCTCGGTGCCGACGAGTTCCTCGGCGGGCCGGCCGTAGACCCCGGCGGCGGCCGGGGAGACGTACTGCAGGGTGCCGTCGGGAGCGGCGATCATGATGACGTCGCTGGAACCCTGCACCAGGGAGCGGAAGTGGTTCTCCTGCTGCGCCAGTTCCCGGGTGAGGGTGATGTTGTCGAGCAGCATGATGCCCTGGCGCACCACGAGTGCGAGGACGACGGCGCCCGCGGTGATGAGCACCACGCGGTCGACGCTGTGGCCGTTGAGGATGTTGTAGAGGATCCCCAGCGTGCAGACGGCGGCGGCCAGGTAGGGCGTGAGCGCGGCCAGCGACCCGGAGATCGGGCGCGTGACCGGGTACCGGTCGGGGGCGGCGTCCGGCGGGGGTGCGGCCGGGTACCGGTCGCGGGCCGGACCCTGCGGGAGCCCGGGGGCCGGGTCATGGTCCGGATGCCCCTGCTCGTGGCCGGTGGCCAGGGGCTCGGTCTGCCGCTGCTCGGGGACGTGTTCGTGCACCACGCGCGTGTGCGCGTCGTCCGGCCTCCGGCCGGGCCGGGCGCCGACCCAGGGGGCGTAGGCCAGGAGCAGTGAGCCGGAGAACCAGCCCGCGTCCAGCAGTTGTCCCGAGTGGTAGCTGCTGTGCAGCAGCGGCGAGGTGAACAGGGCGTCGCACAGCACGGTCAGGGCCAGTGCGCCGATGGCGGTGTTGACCGCGGAGCGGTTCACCGCCGAGCGCCTGAGGTGCAGTGCGACCACCATGCTGATCAGGGCGATGTCCAGCAGCGGGTACGCGAGCGACAGCGCGGTGTGCGCAACGCTCGGCCCGTCGAACTTGGCCGCCTGCGCGAGCGCGAGGCTCCACGACAGCGTCAGCAGCGAGCCGCCGATCAGCCACGCGTCGAGCGCCAGGCATACCCAACCCGCCTTGTTGGCGGGCCTTTTGGCGAGCACGAGCAGTCCTACGATGGCGGGTGGGGCGAAGCAGAGGAAGAACAGGTCGGCACAGCTCGGCGAGGGGACGGGGCGGTCCAGGACGACCTCGTACCAGCCCCACACGCCGTTGCCGAGCGCGGCCATGGCGGAGGAGAGCGCGAACAGCAGCCAGGCGGATCGAAAGCGGCTGCGGCGGCTGCGGGCGTACAGCAGGCAGGAGACCGACGCGGTGCCGGCCGCCGCGCTGAGCCCGAAGTCGCCCATGAACAGCGCCAGGCTGTGGGAGCCCCAGTCGACCGCGGAACCGACGGCGTATCCCGCGCACACCAGGGCCAGGGTGAGTTGCGGAACCGGGTTCGTCCGGCCGCCCGGTGCCGGACGGCGGGCCGGCAGCACTCCCGGGGACCTCACCGGTCCCTCCCGGTCCGGGGCGCCGGGTCCCGCTGGGTCCGATGCGCCGGGCGGGCGTGCCTCTTGCGGCCGGTGTGGCCCGGGTGGTGACAGTGGCCGCCCTGGTGGCGACGGCTGCCGTGAGCGCTGTGACCGCGTCTGTGCGTCGCGGTCCGCCAGGGTCGTCGTCCGCGGCCGCGCCGCGTCGGATCGTTCGTCCATAGGCCGTGCATCGCCCGTCGCCCCCCTCGTGTCTGTGAAAGTTCCGTCCCCGGCGCCGAACGGTGCGCGGCGCAGCCCCTGTCGGGGACGATACACCAGTCTCGTCACTCAGGGACATAGTCCCTCTACTCTCCGTGACGACTAGGCGGAATGGGCATACGTACCGCGTTCGGGGGACTGCGGAGCGTACCGGAAGCGGATCGGGGGTGCGCGGACGCGGTGTGCGCGCCGGGGGTGCGGCGGCCGGGGGGCGCGTGCGCGGGCGGCGGGGACGGCCCGCTCCGCGCGCCGCACCGGCCGTGCCCGGAGCCCGTCCGCCCCCGCGTACCGCGCCGCTTCAGGCGCCGGTCGTCAGGACGACGTGCTCGAGCGGTTGCCCCTGCGCGAAACGGTTCAGCTGGGAACTGAGGAGACGCCTGGCGCGGGGTCCGAACGCGGAGGTCGGCCCACCGACGTGAGGACTGATCAGCACGCCCGGCGCATGCCACAGGGGGTGCCCCTGGGGCAGGGGCTCGGGGTCGGTGACGTCCAGGGCAGCGGTGATCCGGCCGGCCTCGAGCTCGGTCAGCAGGGCCTTGGTGTCGACGACTCCGCCGCGCGCCACGTTGACGAGCAGCGCCCCGTCCTTCATCCGCGCCAGGAAGCCGGCGTTGACCAGGCCTTTCGTCTCCTCGGTGAGCGGGGTGACCAGGACGACGACATCGGCGTCGGGCAGAAGTTCCGACAATCGGGAGAGAGGATGCACAAGGCCGCGCGCTGTGTCGCGTTCGCGGCGCGCGACGCGCACCACCCGCGCGACTTCAAAGGGCACGAGCCGGTCCTCGATGGCGGCGCCGATCGCGCCGTAGCCGACGATCAGGACGGACTTGTCGGCGAGCGCGGGATGGAATCCGCTCTGCCAGCGTTCCTCCTGCTGGGCCCGTACGAAGCCGGGGATACCGCGCAGCGAGGCGAGGATCAGGGCGAGCGCCAGCTCGGCCGTGCTCGCCTCGTGCACTCCGCGCGCATTGCACAGCCGCACCCCCGGCACGACGGAGGACAGGTGGGCGGTGATGTCGTCGACCCCGGCGGTCAGCGTCTGAATGACCCGCAGGTTCCGCATCTGCTCCAGCGGCCGGACCTTGACCTCCTGGCGCTTCATGTACGGCACGGCGTAGAACGCGCAGTCGGCGGGATCGGCGGGGAAGTCCTGCCCGCCGTCCCAGAAGTGGTAGTTCAGGCCCGCGGGCAGGCCCTCTATCTCGTCGGTGCGGAACGGAAGCCAAACGTCGCTCATGGTCAGGAGGCTATGCGAAGGATCCGGTCCCGCATTGGTTAGTTTGGGGTGCCAGCAAAGGAGGACACGGCCAGGTGGAGCGCAGGACGATCGGCGCGGCGACGCTCGAAGTGGGGGCCGTGGGGCTCGGGTGCATGCCGATGAGCTGGGGATACTCCACCTCCCGGCAGCGGGGCGACGAGTCGCTGCGGACGGTGCACCGGGCGCTCGACCTGGGAATGACACTGCTGGACACGGCCGACATGTACGGGCCGTTCACCAACGAGCTGCTGGTGGGCCGGGTGCTCAAGGAGCGGCGCGCCGAGGCGTTCGTGTCGACCAAGGTGGGGCTGCTGGTGGGAGAGCAGCACATCGTGGCCAACGGGCGCCCGGGTTATGTGAAACGGGCCTGCGACGCGTCGCTGCGCCGGCTGCAGACGGACGTCATCGATCTCTACCAGCTGCACCGCGGGGACCCCGAGGTCCCCGTCGAGGAGACCTGGGGCGCGATGGCGGACCTGGTGCGGGCGGGCAAGGTACGGGCGCTGGGGCTGTGCGCGGTGGGGGTGCGCGCCGGACGGCGCACCGGCAGGCGGCTGTACGACGGAACGATCCGGCAGCTCGAACGGGTCCAACAGGTGTTCCCGGTGAGCGCGGTGGAGGCGGAGCTGTCGGTGTGGTCGCCTCAGGCACTGGACGCGCTGCTGCCGTGGTGCGCGGCGCGCGGGGTGGGCTTCCTGGCGGCGATGCCGCTCGGCAACGGCTACCTCACCGGCACGCTGACACCTGGTGAGGGCTTCGAACGGGACGACCTGCGGGCCCGGCACCCCCGCTTCACGGCGGAGATGATGGCGGCGAACCAGCCGATCGTGGCGGGCCTGCGCCGGGTGGCACAGCGCCACGGCGACGGGGTCACCCCGGCCCAGGTGGCCCTGGCCTGGGTGCTGTCCCGGGGCCCTCAGGTGATCCCGGTCCCGGGTACCAAGCAGCGGCGTTGGGTGACGGAGAACGCGTCGGCCGCCGCGCTGCGGCTGACCTCCGAGGACCTGACCGAACTGGCGCGGTTGCCCGCGGCGCAGGGATCGTGGGACTGAACGGACCCGCTACCGTGCGTGGCCGGGACGTGACGGTCGGTGGAGCGAGGACCGGCGGGCGGGAACTCCCCGGACGTCCTGGGCGTAGGTAAGGGAGGAAGGCCCGTGGCGGAGGGACCCGGATGGTGCGACGTCGAGTGGTGACGGCCGTGGTGGCCGCGACCGCGCTGCTGGCGGTCGGATGCTCCTCCGGTGGCGGAGGCACGCCGGCGGGAGGCCGGAGCTCCCCGGCCGGCTCCGCCCCGCCGTCGTCCTCCGGACGGACGGCCGAAGCGACACCGCCGGCGAAGGGGTCGGTCCGGGTGGTGCGCACGGTCGCCGATCATCTCAAGACGCCCTGGGGCCTGGCTGCGCTGCCCGGCGGCGGGCTCCTGGTCTCCTCCCGGGACGACGGGACGATCACCCGGGTCGACGACAGGACCGGCGGGAAGACCCTCCTGGGCAAGGTGCCCGGGGTCGCCGCCGCGGGCGAGGGCGGTCTGCTGGGCATCGCGCTCTCCCCGGACCACGCCTCGGACCACCTGGTCTACGCCTACCTGACGACCGACTCCGACAACCGCATCGTCCGCATGCTCTACGACCCCGAGAAGCCGGCCGGTGAGCAACTGGGCGCACCGGACACCGTCTTCAGGGGCATCCCCAAGGGCGCCGTCCACAACGGCGGCCGCATCGCGTTCGGCCCCGACGGCATGCTGTACGCGGGCACGGGCGAGTCGGGCGACCGGGGCCTGGCCCAGGACCGGCACTCGCTGGGCGGCAAGATCCTGCGCATGACCCCGGACGGCGAGCCCGCCCCCGGCAACCCCTTCGGCGGCTCGGTGGTCTACTCGTACGGCCACCGCAATGTGCAGGGGCTGGCGTGGGACGACAGGCAGCGGCTGTACGCCTCCGAGTTCGGCCAGGACACCTGGGACGAGCTGAACGCGATCAAGCCGGGCGGCAACTACGGCTGGCCGGACGCCGAGGGCAGGTCGAGCGACCCCGAGTACCAGAACCCGGTCGCCCAGTGGCACACCGACGAGGCCTCCCCCAGCGGCATCGCCTACGCCGAGGGTTCGATCTGGATGGCGGGTCTGCGCGGGCAGCGGCTGTGGCGCATCCCGCTGAAGGGCACGGAGACCTCGGCGCCTCCGCAGGCGTTCCTCACCGGCGCCTACGGCCGGCTGCGCACCGTGGTCGCGGCAGGCGGCGGCAGGCTGTGGCTGACGACGAGCAACACGGACGGCCGGGGCAAGCCGTCGCCGTCGGACGACCGGATCCTGGAAGTGCAGGTGTCGTAGGCGGGCGAGCCGGTTCAGCCCCCGTCGGGCTCGGGCTCGCGGTCGGCGGGAGCGGGCCGCGGCAGGCGTATCACCACCGTGCCCGACGCCAGGTCGATCGGGCCACGGCCCGGATCGCCGTCCGTGATGTCCACCCGGGTCAGCTCCAGACGCTTCTGCTCGTCATGGGTGTGTTTGCGGCCCGGTGCGAACAGTTCCTCGAACATGTTGAACACGGTGCCTCCCTCGGCCCGGGCCCCCCAGCCTAGGCCTCAGCCCGCGGCCTGCACAGGGGGCGCCTCCGCGGGGAACAACCGCAGGCGGTGTGCCACCGCCGCCGCCTCGCCCCGGCCCGAGACGCCCATCTTGGCCAGGATGTTCGAGACGTGGACGCTGGCGGTCTTCGGGGAGATGAACAGCTCCTCGGCTATCTGCCGGTTGCTGCGGCCGATCGCGACCAGGCGGAGCACGTCGCGCTCCCGGTTGGTCAGCCCCAAGGACTCGGCGGGGTCGAGCGCGGCCGGTTCCGGGGTGTGGGCGACGGCGAGGCGGGCGCGCCGGGCGAGGAGGGCGACCGAGTCGGCGAGCGGCCGGGCACCGAGGTGGCCGGCCACCGCTCCGGCCAGCCGCAGCAGTTCGGCGGCCCGCTCGCGGGCGTCCTCGTCGGCCCCCGGGGCGAGCAGGGACTCGGCGAGCCGGTGCCGGACCCGGGCCAGGTCGTACGGGCGGTCCAGGGCCTCGAAGGCGGTCACGGCCTCCGCCCAGGCATCCGGCGTGCCACGGCCCTCGGCGCGCTCCAGTTCGGCGCGGACCCAGCATGCGTACGCCTGCCACACCGGCACGTTCGCGGGGAGCCCCTTGGCGGTGCGGCGGATCCGCTCCAGCGTCTCGGCGCGGCCCGGTTCGGCGGCGGGCAGCCCGTGCGCGTCGGCCTCGGCGGTGGCGGCGGCGAGCAGCACCGGCCAGCCGTAGCGCTGGGTGCCGGGCGGGAACCCTCGGGCCAGGGCGGTGGCGAACGCGGCGCGGGCCTCGGGCAGGCGCCCCTCGCCGGCGGCGATCCCGATCGCGACGTGCTCCAGCCTCAACTCGTGCTGCGGCATGGTGTCGTGCGTGCCCAGGTACGCGCGGGCGGCCGCCAGTTGCCGTCCTGCTTCCGCCAGGTCGCCGCGGGCGAGCGCGAGGTGCGCGTGGATCGTGGCGCGGAAGGCGCGGGGCTTGGCGCTCTGGCCGACCCGCTCGGCGTTGGTCGCGGCCTCGGCGGCCTCGTCCCAGCGGCCCAGGGAGTAGAGGGATTCGCCGAGGTTGCCCCACACCCAGGCCTCGGAGTCCGTCAGCCCCAGCTTCCGGGTGATCTCCAGGCCCTCGCGCAGCACCTCGACGGCCTCCCGGGAACGGCCGATGCCTTCCAGGTGGGACGGCAGGTTCACATGCAGGCGGCCCCTCACATAGGCCTCGCCGAGGGCGGCCGCCCGCTCCTTGACCTCGTAGATCTCCGCGAGCCCGGTGTCGATGTCACCCGCGTCGACGAGGAGGCCGCCCAGGGTGAGGCGGGCGTTGAGCTCGATGTCGCGGGCGCCCACCATGCGCGCGTACTCGACGGCGCGCTCGGCGGCGGAAAAGGCGTCGGGGCCGGGTTCATGCAGCATCGACCAGCCGGCGACCGTGGCGAGCACCTCGGCGTGGACCTCCGAGGGCGGCAGTCCCCGTACCAGTTCCTGCGCGGTGGTGAGCTCCTTCCAGCCGTCGCCGCGGCCCGTGTGCTGCACGAGCCGGGAGCGCTGCACCCAGAACCAGGCGGCGCGCAGCGGATCGGGGTCCTCCTCCAGCAGACGCAGGGCCCGCTTGGTGATCTTCAGGGCACGTTCCCGTTCCCCGCACAACCGGCCGGCCACGGCCGCCTCCGCCATCAGGTCCAGATAGCGCAGGGGTGTCGTCGCCGGGTCGCCGCCGCAGGGCGGGTAGACCTCGGCGTGGTCCACGGGCCGTAGGGCCGCCCGTACGTCGTCGGGGGCGTGGTCCCACAGCTCCATCGCCCGCTCCAGGAGCCGCAGTTGTTCGGAGTGGGCGTGCCGGCGGCGGGCCTCGACCGCGGCGTCGAGCACGGCGGGCAGGGCCTTGGCGGCGTCGTGCGCGTGGTACCAGTAGCTGGCCAGGCGGGTGGCCCGCTGGTCGGCTGGAACGAGCGTGGGGTCGGCCTCCAGGGCCTCGGCGTAGCGCCGGTTGAGGCGGGAGCGCTCGCCGGGGAGCAGGTCGTCGCTGACGGCTTCGCGGACCAGGGAGTGGCGGAAGCGGTAGCCGTCGCCGTCCGGGGTGGCGATGAGGATGTTGGCGCCGACGGCGGAGCGCAGCGCCTCGATGAGGTCGTCCTCGGCGAGTGAGGCGACGGCCGCGAGGAGGCGGTACTCCACGGTGGAGCCGCCCTCGGCGACGGTCCGGACGATCCGCTGGGCGGCCTCGGGCAGTGCCTCGACGCGGACGAGGAGGAGGTCGCGCAGGGAGTCGGTGAGGCCGGTGCAGCAGCCGTCCTGGGCGGCCACCGCCAGTTCCTCCACGAAGAACGCGTTGCCGTCGGAGCGGGCGAAGATGTCGTCGACCTGGGCGGGATCGGGGTCGGCGGCGAGGATGCCGGCGATCTGGCGCTCGACCTCGGTGCGGTTGAAGCGGCCCAGCTCGATGCGGCGGACGGTGCGCAGGCGGTCGAGTTCGGCGAGGAGCGGGCGCAGCGGGTGGCGGCGGTGGATGTCGTCGGAGCGGTAGGTGGCGACGACGACCAGGCGGCCGCTGCGCAGGGTGCGCAGGAGGTAGGCGAGCAGGTGCCGGGTGGAGGCGTCCGCCCAGTGCAGGTCCTCCAGGGCGAGGACGACGGTGCGGCGGGCGGCGATCCGCTCGAGCAGGCGGGCGGTGAGTTCGAAGAGGCGGGCCATGCCTTCCTCGTCGTCCCGCGGGCCGCGGCGGGCCTCGCCGAGTTCGGGCAGCAGCCGCGCCAGTTCCTCCTCCTGGCCTGCGGCGGCCTCGGCGAGTTCCTCGGGGAGCTGTCGGCGCAGGGCGCGCAGGGCGGTGGAGAACGGCGCGAAGGGCAGACCGTCGGCGCCGATCTCGACGCAGCCGCCGAGCGCGACGATCGTGTCCCGGCGGGCCGCGGCCGCCGTGAACTCCTCCAGCAGCCGGGTCTTGCCGACACCCGCCTCGCCCCCGACGAGCAGCGCCTGGGGTTCCCCGTCCGCGGCGCGGGCGAGCGCGTCGTGCAACGCGCCCAACTCCTCGCCGCGGCCGACGAATACGGGGCTTACGGACCTGGTCTCCACGCTCCCGAGCATGTCACGAGCCACTGACGGTGCGGCACCGATTATCCGCACCGGTGACGCCGAAGCGGCCGCCCCCGGTGATTCCGGGGCGGCCGCTGTGGTGAGCCGGCCGGGGTCGGCGTGCGCCGGGCGCATGGGGCCCGGGTCGCCGTACTCCCGTGGTTCCGCGTTCACGCCGCGCGGGCGAACCCGGTCCGGCCCCGGCCGGAACTATGGGACCGGGCCTGGCGGGCGGCGTCGGACTCCTGACGGCGGCGCCGGGCCGCACGGGCGAGGCGGTGGTTGTCGGCCTCGCGGATCAGCTCGGCGGAACGGATCTTGTAGAGCTCGTACGCGAACATGCGCGTCCCCCTCGGTGGTTGTGGTGCCGCTTCGCTTGCTGCGGTGCCTCAACCTTCGTTTCCGAGGGGCCTCACGCGCATCGGGAAAGTTCCGCATCTTCCTTGGCCTCGGGGGCCTTAGATGCGAAGAAGGGCCTTAGAGCCCCGGCGAGCATGCCGGAGACGTCTAAGGCCCCTCGGAAGATGCGGTCCTCAGCCTGCGGAGGGCAGGCCGAGCAGGACGTCCGTGTACTTCAGCACGGCCAGGAGCAGGCCGACGACACCCAGGGCGACACCGCCCCACGCGACCGACTTCAGCCACGCGGGCTGCGGCTTTCCGGGCACCCCGAACGCCGGCCGGGCCAGCACCACGACGCCCACGATCAGCGCGGCCAGCGCGAACAGGCCCGCCCACAGCGCGGTGGCGTGCCAGGCGTCGCCGTAGACCGCCTTGATCTGCTTGGCGACGCTCGCCTGGGACGAGGTCCGCAACTGGCCGACCAGTTGCTGGCGCGCCCCGGCCACGGTGCCGAGCCAGCTCCCGCTGAGCGAGACCAGGCCGAGCGCGGCCGACACCACGGCCCCGGCGCCCTGGCCGACCCCGGAGGGACCCTCCGCCTCGGCCGTCGCCTCCGCCGCCTCAGTGGCCTCGGCGGCCTCCGCCGCCTCGTCGGCCTGGGTGACCTCCGCCTTCTCCTCGTCGTTCGTCGCCTCGACGCCGCTCACGGCCCCGGCCTCGTCCACTGTCTTGGTTCCCATGCCTCGCACCGTACGGACGCTGTCTGAGAGGTCTCTTAATGATCGTCTACGACTGATCGTCGCCGTCGGCACGCGTGCGTGCCGGACGACGCGTACCACTCCACACGGTGCATGCCGCGCTCGTCAAACGCCCGGTCGACGAGCACCCGCGCCCCGCGCGTGACCAGCCCCCGCCCGGCCCCCGCGGTCTCCAGCCGGCAGTCGCGGTTCGGCTCGGTCGTCACCCGGGGATGTCGCGTACATCCTTCTCCCGCCCCTGCTCCTGCTCCTGCTCCTGCTCCTTCAGCAGTACGTCGACCAGGGCGTCCTCTTCGGGACGCCGCCCCGGAATCACCGCACGGCACTCCGGCGGTTCGATGCTGATCCGCGGCAGCCTGCGCTCCAGCCAGGAGGGAAGCCACCAGTTGGCGGCGCCGAGGAGGTGCATCAGGGCGGGGACGAGAAGGGTGCGCAGGACGAAGGCGTCCAGGGCGACGGCGGAGGCGAGCGCGATGCCGAACATCGCGATCACCCGGTCACCGTCGAGCACGAAGGACAGGAAGACGGAGATCATGATGACGGCGGCCGAGTTGATCACCCGGCCGGTCTCGGCGAGCCCGATGCGCACGGCACGGCGGTTGTCACCGGTCTCCAGCCATTCCTCGTACATGCGGCTGACCAGGAACACCTGGTAGTCCATGGAGAGCCCGAACAGCACCGAGACCATGATCACCGGGAGGAAGGGCTCGATCGGCCCGGCGCTGCCGAGGCCCAGCAAATCGCTCCCCCAGCCCCACTGGAAGATCGCGACGACCACTCCGAAGGCGGCGGCGACGGCGGCGAGGTTCATCGCGGCGGCCTTCAGCGGGATACCGAAGGACCGGAAGGCCAGCAGGAGCAGCACGCAGCCCAGGCCGATCACCACGCTCACGAACAGGGGCAGCTTGCCGACGATCACGCTCGCGAAGTCGTCGTAGCCGGCCGTCACCCCACCCACGTACAGGTCCAGCGTGGTGCCCCGCTCGGCGCGCGGCAGCACGTCGGAGCGCAGCCGTTTGACCAGGTCGCTGGTCTGCTGGGACTGCGGGGCGGAGTCCGGTACGACGGTGAGGTACGCCGTGGTGCCGCTGCTGTCGTACGTCACCGGCGTCACGGCGGCGACGCCCCGGGTGGCGGCGAGCGTGGAGTCGAGGTTGTCGAGGGCGAGCTTGTCCTCGGCGCCGCCGACCTTGCCGACCAGGGTGAGCGGGCCGTTGACGCCGGGGCCGAAGCCCTCGGCGATCAGGTCGTAGGCCTGCCGGGTGGTCGACGACTTCGGGTCGTTGCCCTGGTCGGAGGTGCCCAGGTGAAGGGAGAGCGTGGGCAGCGCGAGCAGGGCCATGACGGCGAGGGCGACGGCGCCCAGCTTCTTGGGGTGGCGTTCGACGAACGCGGACCAACGGGCGGACAGCCCGGTCGGCATCTCGGGTTCGGGCCCGTGCTCGTAGAGCTTGCGCCGCTCGCGCCTGCTCAGGGCGCGCGGGCCGATGAACGACAGCAGCGCGGGCAGCAGGGTCACCGAGGCCGCGACGGTGAGCAGCACGGTCAGGCAGGCGGCGACCGCGACGCCGTTGAGGAAGCCGAGCCGCAGGATCAGCATGCCGAGCAGCGCGATGCACACGGTGGCGCCCGCGAAGACGACGGCCCGTCCGGTGGTGGCGACGGCGTTCACGGCGGCCTCGGCCACCGGGACGCCGCGCTTGAGGCTGCGGCGGTGCCTGGTCACGATGAACAGCGCGTAGTCGATGCCGACGCCGAGCCCGATCAGCAGGCCGAGCATGGGCGCGAAGTCGGCGACGGTCATCGCGTGCCCGAGCAGGCCGATGCCGAAGTAGGCGGTGCCCACACCGATCAGCGCGGTCGCGATGGGCAGCAGGGAGGCGGCGAGGGAGCCGAAGGCGAGGAAGAGGACCACGGCGGCGACGGCCACGCCGATGGCCTCGGCGAGGTGCCCGCCCTGCGCCTCGGTGAGCGAGACGGCGCTGCCGCCGAGTTCCACCTCGAGCCCACGGGTCTGGGCGGCCTTGGCGGCGCTGACGACGGCCTGGGCCTGGCCCTTCTTGATGTCCTGGGCCTCGTGGGCGAAGGTGACCGTGGCGTACGCGGTGTGGCCGTCGCGGCTGATCGCGTCGCCGCGGTCCCCTTCGTAGGGGTTGGTGACGGAGGCCACGCCGGGCAGGTCCGCGATGCGGTCCAGGGTGCGGGTCATCGTCTGCTCGACGTCGGTGTCGCGCACGCCGCCGGTGGAGGTGTGCCAGACGACGGTGTCGCTGTCGCCGCTGAGGTGCGGGAAACTCTTCTGGATCAGTCGGTAGGCGCGGTCGGACTCGGTGCCGGGGGCGCCGTAGTTGTTCGAGTACGCGGAGCCCGCGACGGCTGCCGCGGAGGTGACGCCGGCGAAGGCGATCAGCCACAGCAGGACCGTGAGAAGGCGGTGGCGGACACACCAACGTGCAAGGGCTGCCACGGACGTGCTCCCTGGGGTATTTCGTGGATCTTTGCCCGGGGACAGCCGCTAATGGAACTGAACAGCCCGCAAAGAACACATGAGCAATCCACAACACTTTCGCAGCCCATGAAGATCCTTTGTCGCTTTCGTGGGTTTCCTCACAGGAGTGGGACCTAAGTCACAGGACAATCCCAGCAACTCTGTCGCCTCATAAGGTTTTTGTAAGCGAAGAAGGGGCAGTACACCAGGTTCGGTGTACTGCCCCAGGGGACCGTTCCGCGAAGCCGGTCAGCCCTCGCTGACGCCGAGCTTCTGAAGGATCAGCTCCTTGACGCGGGCGGCGTCGGCCTGGCCGCGGGTGGCCTTCATGACGGCGCCGACCAGGGCGCCGGCCGCGGCCACCTTGCCGCCGCGGATCTTGTCCGCGATGGCCGGGTTGCCGGCGATGGCCTCGTCGACGGCGGCGGTCAGCGCGCCCTCGTCGGAGACGACCTTCAGACCGCGCTTGTCGACGACCTCGTCCGGGGTGCCCTCGCCCGCGAGGACGCCCTCGATGACCTGGCGGGCCAGCTTGTCGTTCAGGTCGCCCGACTCCACCAGCTTGGTCACGCGCGCGACCTGCTCCGGCGTGATGGGCAGCTCGTCGAGGGCCTTGCCCGACTCGTTGGCGTTGCGGGCCAGTTCGCCCATCCACCACTTGCGCGCGGCGGCCGCGTCGGCCCCCGCGTCGATGGTGGCGACGATCAGGTCCAGGGCACCGGCGTTGAGGATCGCCTGCATGTCGGTCGCGGAGACGCCCCACTCCTCGCGCAGCCGGTTGCGGCGCACCAGCGGCAGCTCGGGCAGCGAGGCGCGCAGCTCCTCGACCCACTCGCGCGGGGGCGCGACCGGCACCAGGTCCGGCTCGGGGAAGTACCGGTAGTCCTCGGCCTCCTCCTTGGTGCGGCCCGAGGTGGTGGTGCCGGTGTCCTCGTGGAAGTGGCGGGTCTCCTGGATCACCGTGCCGCCGCTGTCGAGGACGGCGGCGTGGCGCTGGATCTCGTAGCGGCAGGCACGCTCGACCGAGCGCAGCGAGTTGACGTTCTTGGTCTCGCTGCGGGTGCCGAACTTCTCGGCGCCCTTCGGCATCAGCGACAGGTTCACATCACAGCGCATCTGGCCCATCTCCATCCGGGCCTCGGAGACGCCGAGCGCCCGGATGAGCTCGCGCAGCTCACGGACGTACGCCTTCGCCACCTCGGGGGCGCGCTCCCCGGCGCCGACGATCGGCTTGGTGACGATCTCGATCAGCGGGATGCCGGCACGGTTGTAGTCCAGCAGCGAGTGCTGGGCGCCGTGGATACGGCCGGTGGCGCCGCCGACGTGCGTCGACTTGCCGGTGTCCTCCTCCATGTGGGCGCGCTCGATCTCCACGCGGAAGGTGGTGCCGTCCTCGAGCTGCACGTCGAGGTAGCCGTTGAAGGCGATCGGCTCGTCGTACTGGGAGGTCTGGAAGTTCTTCGGCATGTCCGGATAGAAGTAGTTCTTCCGGGCGAAGCGGCACCACTCGGCGATCTCGCAGTTCAGCGCGAGACCGATCCGGATCGCGGACTCCACCCCGGTCGCGTTGACGACCGGGAGGGAGCCTGGCAGGCCGAGGCAGGTCGGGCAGGTCTGCGAGTTGGGCTCGGCGCCGAGCGCCGTGGAGCAGCCGCAGAACATCTTGGTCCTGGTGCCGAGTTCGACATGGACCTCGAGGCCCATGACGGGGTCGTACGACGCCAGCGCGTCCTCGTACGACACCAGGTCGGTCATGGTGGTCACGGTGAAACTTTCCCTCTCAGCCCAGCAGGACGTCGTCGTCGCCCAGGCGCTTCAGCTCCCGCACGAGCAGGGCGAGACCGGTGACGATGGCGGCGGCGGACACGGCGGCGTCGATCAGGCGCAGCGTGTCGTGTTCGAGGCGGGCCTTCTTGACCTGCTTCGCGACACTGATCGCGCCGAACGCGGTGGTGGCCATGGACAGGTACGTACCGGACTTGGACTTCTTGAAGCCCTTGGCCTTGGACAGTGCCTTACTCACAGCGACGGAGCCTCCTCGAGAAGCGGGTGCCCCCACTTTTCCACGAAGGCGGCCTCGACGGCGGCGCCGACCTTGTACAGCCGGTCGTCCTTCATCGCCGGGGCGATGATCTGCAGGCCGACGGGGAGGTTGTCCTCGGGTGCGAGGCCGCAGGGCAGCGACATGGCGGCGTTGCCGGCCAGGTTGACCGGGATGGTGCACAGGTCCGCCAGGTACATGGCCATCGGGTCGTCGGCGCGCTCGCCGATCGGGAAGGCCGTGGTGGGCGTCGTGGGCGACACGATCACATCCACCTTCTCGAACGACTTCTCGAAGTCGCGGGTGATGAGCGTGCGGACCTTCTGGGCGGAGCCGTAGTACGCGTCGTAGTAGCCGCTCGACAGCGCGTAGGTGCCGAGCATGATGCGGCGCTTGACCTCGGGGCCGAAGCCCTCCGCGCGGGTCAGCGAGGTGACCTCCTCGGCGGAGTGCGCGCCGTCGTCGCCGGAGCGCAGACCGTAACGCAGGCCGTCGAAGCGGGCGAGGTTGCTGGAGCACTCGCTCGGCGCGATCAGGTAGTACGCGGCCAGCGCCAGGTCGAAGGACGGGCAGTCCAGCTCGACGATCTCGGCGCCGAGCTCCTTCAGGAGCGCGACCGACTCGTCGAAGCGCTGCAGGACGCCCGCCTGGTAGCCCTCGCCGCGGAACTGCTTGACGACACCGACGCGCATGCCCTCCACGGAGCCGCTGCGGGCGGCCTCGACGACCGGCGGCACCGGGGCGTCGATGGAGGTGGAGTCCAGCGGGTCGTGCCCGGCGATGACCTCGTGCAGCAGGGCCGCGTCCAGGACCGTGCGGGCGCAGGGGCCGCCCTGGTCGAGGGAGCTGGAGAAGGCGACCATGCCGTAGCGGGAGACGCCGCCGTACGTCGGCTTGACGCCGACCGTGCCGGTGACGGCCGCGGGCTGGCGGATGGAGCCGCCGGTGTCGGTGCCGATGGCCAGGGGCGCCTGGAAGGAGGCGAGCGCGGCGCTCGACCCGCCGCCGGAACCGCCGGGGATGCGGGTGAGGTCCCACGGGTTGCCGGTCGGCCCGAACGCGCTGTTCTCCGTCGACGACCCCATGGCGAACTCGTCCATGTTGGTCTTGCCGAGGATGACGACGTCGGCTGCCTTCAGCTTCTTGGTGAGGGTGGCGTCGTACGGCGGGATCCAGCCCTCGAGGATCTTGGAGCCGACGGTCGTCGGGATGCCCTCGGTGGTGAAGATGTCCTTCAGCGCGAGGGGCACACCGGCGAGCGGGCCGAGCGTCTCGCCGCGCTCCCGCTTCTCGTCGACGGCACGGGCCTGGGCGAGCGCGCCCTCGCGGTCGACGTGCAGGAAGGCGTGCACCTTCTCGTCGACGGCCTCGATCCGGGCGAGGTGGGCCTCGGTGACCTCGACCGCGGTCAGCTCGCCGGAGGCGATCTTCGCCGCGGTCTCGGCGGCGGTGAGCCGGATGATGCTGTTCTTGTCCGTCATGGCGGGCTACTCCTCCCCCAGGATCTGCGGCACCTTGAAACGCTGCTGCTCCTGGGCCGGGGCGCCGGACAGCGCCTGCTCGGGGGTGAGCGACGGACGGACCTCGTCCGGGCGCATGACATTCGTCAGCGGCAGCGGGTGAGAGGTCGGCGGTACGTCTTGGTCGGCGACCTCGCTGACGCGGGCGACCGCGCCGATGATGTCGTCGAGCTGGCCTGCGAAGTGGTCGAGCTCTTCGGGCTTCAGCTCCAGACGCGCCAGCCGGGCGAGGTGGGCGACCTCCTCGCGCGTGATGCCAGGCATGCAGCGATCCTCTGGGGTGAGTGTGTGTGCTTTGGCCCAATCCTATGGGGCGGGGGCCACTCGCCGTGAAACGGTTTGCCGGGCCCGCCCCCGCCCCGGCCTCGTCGCGTCCGGGAAGGGCGCCCGCCCTTCAGCTTCGGCGCCCTTCCCAGGCGTCGCTGCGCAGGAAGTGGTTGTCGTAGAGGTCCTGTACCTCCAGCAGGCTCTCCGGGGTGGCCTCGCCGAGCGCGATGCGCTGGAGGTGGCGGAAGTACTCGAAGCGTTCGACGCCCGGCGTGATGACGATGAGCAGGTCGGCGTCCGCGCCGGGTACGGCCGCGAAGGCGTGCGGCTTGCCGGGCGGGACGATGACGAGGTCGCCGGGTCCGGCGGTGACGACGTCCTCCCCGGAGAGGATGTCGGCGGCGCCGTCGAGCAGGAAGAACATCTCTGCGGAGTTGTCGTGCCAGTGCGGCTTGGCACCGTCGGCGCCGCCCTTGAGGGTGACGCGCTGGGTGGACAGGGCACCTCCGGTCGCGCTGCTGTCGGCGAGCAGACGGATGGTGGTGGGCGCGCGACCGACGACTTCGGCCTCGGCCTCGCGAACGATTACGGACTCCTCGAACTTCGGTACGAACAGCGACATGTGTGACCCCCTGGTGTCGGTATCGGCGTGATCAGACGGCGAAGAGCAGGCCGGCACTGATGAGGACAACGACCGCGGTGGCGAAGTGGATCCCGAAGGCCACGGCCCTCGCGCCGCCGTGACGCAGGACTATCAGCGTGTCCACGAGCGGGACGAGTGCCACGCAGACCATGAACCAGGCCTCGGCCCGAGCACCGGCGAAGGCCAGCAGCGCGAGACCCACCAGTCCGAGGGCGCCGTCCCTGAGGCCCTTGATCGACAGATAGGCGCCGGCTTCGCCACGGGGGTCGGCCGGGACGCCGTAGCCCGCCGCGGCGGACGCGGGCTGGAACCAGAAGCGGTAGCCGAGGAACAGGCAGAACAGGTCGAGCAGGACGGCCAGGGTGTACGCGGTGACGGTCATGTCTCTTCTCCCCATCGAGTGGACTAGCGATGCTAGCGACAAGAGCGACGCTATCAGAGCATCGACAGATTGGCTAGCGCCGCTAGTCTTTCGAGCATGACGATCCAGACGCGCCGGGAGCGCGAGCGAGCGGAACGCGAGCGGCTGATCGTGACGGCCGCGCGGGAACTGGCGGAGGCCGAGGGCTGGGACGCCGTCACCACCCGGCGGCTCGCCGCCGAGATCGAGTACAGCCAGCCCGTCCTGTACAGCCACTTCAAGGGCAAGGACGCCATCATGGCGGCGGTCGCGGTGCAGGGGTGCGCCGAGTTGGCCGGCGAGTTGCGGGCGGCCCGCACGGCGGCCGACGGCACGCGCGGGGCGCTGGCGGCGGTCGGCGAGGCGTACACCGCCTTCGCGCGGCGGCGGCCCGCGCTGTACGACGCGATCTTCACCCACCCCGTGGACCTGCCGTTCGCCACGCCCGAGGCGCCCGCCGCCCTGCACGAGGCGTTCGGTGAACTGCTCCGGGCCGTGGCGCCCATCGCCCGGGAGGGGGAGGACCCGGGTCTGCTCACGGAGACCTACTGGGCCGCGCTGCACGGGCTGGTCACGCTGATGCGCAGCGGACGCCTGCCGGCCGACGCCCATGACCGCCGGCTCGCCCTGCTGATCGGGCACTTCGCGGCGGGAACGAGCTGATCACGCAGGGGGAATGCGCTAGCCGAGCCGCCCCGGGTCGTCCGCGGTCGCCGCGGGCAGCGCGGCCCTGGGGCGCTGCCACCCCCGCACTCCCCGGGCCCGCAGCCACGCCGTCGTCTCCTCCGCCGGCATCGCCGCCGCGACCAGCCACCCCTGCACCGCGTCGCAGCCCAGGTCCCGCAGCCGCTCCCAGGTCTCGTCGTCCTCCACGCCCTCGGCGACGACGAGCAGGCCCAGCGAATGCGCGAGGTCCACCGTGCAGCGCACGATCTCGGCGTCCTCCGCGTCCACCGCGAGCCGCGCCACGAACGACCGGTCGATCTTCAGCTCGCTCACCGGCAGCCGCCGCAGGTGCACGAGCGAGGAGTAGCCGGTGCCGAAGTCGTCCAGGGACATCTTCACGCCGTGCCCGGCCAGCCCCGCCAGCGTGTCCGCGGCCCGCTGGGGGTCCTCCAGGAGCACGTGCTCCGTGATCTCGAGCTGGAGCGCCCCCGCCGGCACCCCGTGCCGCGCCAGCCGGGCCGCGACCGACCCCGCGAATCCCGGCGTGTGGACGTCCCGCGGCGAGACGTTCACCGCGACCGGAACCGTGAGTCCCTGCGCCCGCCACCGCGCCACCTGTTCGAGCGCCGTCTCCAGCACGTACTCCGTCAGGTGCGGCATCAGACCGGAGGACTCCGCGATCGCGATGAACTCGTCCGGCGGCACCTTCCCGCGCTCGGGGTGCACCCACCGCACGAGCGCCTCGAGCCCGGCGACCTGGCCGTCGAACCGCACCTTCGGCTGGTAGTGCAACTGCACTTCGTGCGCGTCCAGCGCGCGCCGCAGATCACCCAGCAGTCCGAGCCGGTCCGGTGTGTTCGAGTCCCGCTTGGACTCGTAGACCTCCACCCCGGTGCGGTCCCGCTTCGCCTGGTACATCGCGACGTCCGCGCGCCGCAGCAGCCCCTCCGCGTCCAGCGCGTGGTCGGGGAAGACGGCGACCCCGGCGCTGGCCTCCAGGACGAGCGTGAGCCCGTCGAGGTCGAGCGGCGAACTGAGCGCGGCGACCAGGTTGCGGGCCGCCCGTGACGCGGACGTCGTGGAGTCCGCGATCGGCAGTAACACCGCGAACTCGTCACCCCCGAGCCGCGCGGCCTCCGCTCCGCGCGGCAGGGCCATGCGGAGCCGCTCGGCTATCTGGAGCAGCAGCCGGTCGCCGGCGAGGTGGCCGAGCGTGTCGTTCACCGAGCGGAAACGGTCGAGGTCGATCAGCATCAGGGCGGCCCGTGCCCCGATCCGCTCGGCGTCGTCGAGCGCCGTCCAGGTGCGCTCCAGCAGCCACTGGCGGTTGGGCAGCCCGGTCAGCCGGTCGCGCAGCCGCTCCTCGGCGCGGGCCCGGGCTATCCACAGGGTGGAGTCGAGGGCGATGAGCGGGATGGCGAACAGCGGCAACAGGACCGGCACGGCCACGGCGACGACGCAGACCAGCGGGGCGATGCCGAGCAGCGCCACGGCGACGAGGCCCTGCCGGAACAGGGCGGTGCGGGCCACGGTGGGCAGCCCGCCGGTGCGCGGCGCGTGCAGGTACCACAGCAGCAGCCGGGTCACCGCGAGGTAGGCGGTGGCGACGAGGGCGACCTGGGGGGCGGCGTAGAGGGTCCAGGTCTCCGGGTTCCAGGGGGTCTCGACGGTCGGGACGCGCCCGAAGGCGGCCAGTACGAGGGCGCCGGCACCGATGCCGAGGAGGTCGACCGCGCCGTGCAGTATGCCCTGCCGCCAGCGGTCCAGCCGGGCTATGCCGACCAGTACGACGACGGTGAGGCTGACCATTCCGGCGGGCACCCAGCCGTACAGCAGCAGGACGGCGAGGGTGAGGGCGGCGCCCGAGCCCGTGCTGCCCCACCAGCGGGAACGGCCGAGCATGACCAGGTGGCCGACGATGATGCCGGTGAGCACGGCCAGGGACCAGCCGACGGCACCGGAGGGGAACAGCGCGTGGTGTTCGCCGAACGCGCGGTAGAAGCCCGCGCCGAGGACGAACCCGGCGGCCGCGACGACCGCCGCGGGCAGCGCGGGCCACGACATCTGCCGCTCGCCGTCCTGGCCGGGCAGCCCGGAGGAACCGCCGGCGGCGAGCGCGCCGGTGCCGGGCGGCAGGGCCGGCAGCGGGGTCGTGCCCGGAGGGCTCCCCGCCGGTGCTCCGGCGCCGGGGCCGGGGGCCGCGCCCGGCAGGGCCCGTGGCACGGCGCGCAGGCCGCCCGTGACCGCGTGCCCGGACGGCCGTACGATCCGGCGCCCCGCCCGCCAGGCACCGGAGACCCGGCGCAGACGCAGCCGTGAGTCCGGGGCGGCGCTCTTGGTCGGTTCCATTCCCGTCCCTCTCACAGCCGGTGCCCTCGCCACGCGGCCCGATGCCCGACGCACCGTCAACGACACCGCGTCTGAAAACCCACCACGCGTCCGGGCACGGCAGGCGCACAGCTCAACAGTAGGCCGCAGAAGGCTTTCACGGGCAGCGGTCGTCGACGGTTGCCCGAATACGACCCGGCCACCCGTATGCATCTGGTATGCGCCGAACGGGTGACCTTCAACCGCTACTCCCCGGTCGGCAGCGCGACTTCCGCGGCTGCTTCGGGCCCTTGTTCCAACAGGACGGCGAAACCGCTCTCATCCAGCACGGGGACCTTCAACTGCATCGCCTTGTCGTACTTCGACCCGGGGTTCTCACCCACCACGACGAAGGACGTCTTCTTGGAGACAGAACCGGTCACTTTCGCGCCGCGGCTCTGCAGCGCCTCCTTCGCGCCGTCCCGCGTGTACTGCTCGAGCGTTCCGGTGACGACGACCGTCAGCCCCTCCAGCGGACGCGGCCCCTCCTCCTCGCCGGAGCCCTCCTCCTCCATGCGGACGCCCGCGGCCTTCCACTTGCGGAGGATGTCGCGGTGCCAGTCCTCGGCGAACCACTGCTTGAGGGAGGCGGCGATGATCGGGCCGACGCCGTCGGTGGCCGCAAGCTCTTCTTCGCTCGCCTGGTCGATACGGTCGATGGACCGGAACTCCCGGGCCAGCGCCTCCGCCGCCACCGGGCCGACATGACGGATCGACAGGCCCGTCAGGATGCGGGCCAGCGGGCGCTGCTTGGCCGCCGCGATGTTCTCCAGCATCGCGAGGGCGTTCTTCTTCGGCTCGCCCTGCTGGTTGGCGAAGACCGTGGCGATCTTCTCCTGACCGGTCTTCGGGTCGCGCTTGGGCAGACCGCTGTCCTGGTCGAGGACGTACGCCTTGATGGGCAGCAGTTCCTCGACGGTGAGGTCGAACAGGTCGCCCTCGTCCTTCAGCGGCGGTTCGGCCGGCTCGAGCGGCTTGGTCAGGGCGGCGGCGGCCACGTATCCGAAGTGCTCGATGTCCAGCGCCTTGCGGCCGGCGAGGTAGAACAGGCGCTCGCGCAACTGCGCGGGGCACGTCCGCGCGTTCGGGCAGCGGAGGTCCACGTCGCCCTCCTTCATGGGCCGCAGCGGTGTCCCGCACTCGGGGCACTCGGACGGCATTACGAACTCACGTTCGGTTCCGTCGCGCAGATCGACGACCGGGCCGAGGATCTCGGGGATGACGTCGCCGGCCTTGCGCAGCACCACCGTGTCGCCGATGAGCACGCCCTTGGCCTTGACCACGTCCTGGTTGTGCAGGGTGGCGAACTCGACCTCCGAGCCGGCCACCGTGACCGGTTCGACCTGCGCGTACGGAGTGACCCGGCCCGTACGGCCCACGCCCACGCGGATGTTGATGAGCTTGGTGTTGACCTCCTCCGGCGCGTACTTGTACGCGATCGCCCAGCGCGGGGCACGCGAGGTGGAGCCGAGACGGCCCTGGAGCGGGATCTCGTCGAGCTTGACGACGACTCCGTCGATCTCGTGCTCCACGGAGTGGCGGTTCTCTCCGAAGTAGGCGATGAACTGCCGTACGCCGTCGAGGTCGTCGACCACCTTGTTGTGCCGGGCGGTGGGCAGGCCCCAGGAGTGCAGCAGGTCGTAGGCCTCGGAGAGGCGGGTCAGGCCGTCCTTGAAGCCCTTCAGGGCGCCGATGCCGTGCACCACCATGTGCAGCGGGCGGGTGGCCGTGATGCGCGGGTCCTTCTGGCGCAGGGAACCGGCCGCCGCGTTGCGCGGGTTGGCGAAGGGCTTGTCGCCGCCCGCCACCAGGCGGGCGTTCAGCTCCTCGAACTTCTCCATCGGGAAGTAGACCTCGCCGCGGATCTCCACCAGATCCGGGACGCGGTCGCCCTTGAGGCGGTCCGGGATCTCCGCGATCGTGCGGACGTTCGGGGTGATGTCCTCGCCGGTGCGGCCGTCGCCGCGGGTCGCCGCGCGTGTGAGGCGGCCGTGCTCGTACGTGAGATTGACCGCGAGGCCGTCGACCTTCAGCTCGCACAGGAAGTGGTACGCCGAGGTGCCCACCTCCTTGGCGACACGATCGGCCCAGGCGGCGAGTTCCTCGTCGTCGAACGCGTTGTCCAGGGAGAGCATGCGTTCGCGGTGCTGGACGGCCGTGAACTCCGTCTCGTACGCCCCCGCGACCTTCTGGGTGGGCGAGTCGGGCGTGCGCAGCTCCGGGTACTGCTCCTCGAGCGCCTCGAGGGAGCGCAGGAGCCGGTCGAACTCCGCGTCGCTGATGACGGGAGCGTCCTTCACGTAGTAGCGGAAGCGGTGCTCCTCGATCTGCTCGGCGAGCTGCGCGTGCTGCTCCCGGGCCTCGGCGGGCACCGTCGTCTCCGCTTGCTTGTCGCCGGCCACCGTGTTGTCCTCCCGTTACTCTGGGTTGTCCGCGAGGGATCTCGCCGCCCGGACGCAGTGGGCGAGGGCCTTGCGTGCGTAGTCCGGGGAGGCGCCCGCGAGCCCGCACGTCGGCGTGACCGTGACGGTGTCCGCGAGAAGCCCCGGACGCAGCCCCAGCCTGCGCCACAGCGTCCTGACACCCATGACGCTACCGGCAGGGTCTGACAATGGGCCGTCCGCGGACGGCACGACCCCGGCGAACAGCCGCGTACCCCCCTCCACGGCTTCCCCGATCGCCTCGTCGTCACGCTCGGTGAGCAGCGAGAAGTCGAAGGAGACGGCCGCGGCACCGGCCCGGCGCAGGAGGGCGAAGGGGACGTCCGGCGCACACGAGTGCACCACGACCGGGCCGTCCGTGTGCACGCCGACCACGTCCCGCAGCGTGGCCTCGACGATCTGCCGGTCGACGGCGCGGTGGGTGCGGTAGCCGCTCGCGGTCTTCACCCGGCCGCGCAGGACGGCGGTCAGGGACGGTTCGTCGAGCTGGAGGACGAGCCGGGCGCCCGGGATCCGGCGCCGCACCTCGTCGAGGTGGAGCCGCAGGCCCTCGGCGAGCGAGCCGGCGAGGTCCCGGCAGGCGCCGGGGTCGGACAGGGCGGCCTCGCCGTTCTTCAGCTCCAGCGCGGCGGCAAGCGTCCACGGGCCCACCGCCTGCACCTTCAGCGGCCCCTCGTAGTCCTGGGTGAACTCCTCCAGCGCGTCGAGGTCCTCCCCGAGCCAGGAGCGGGCCCGCCGGGTGTCCCGCCCCGGCCGGTCCCCGAACCGCCAGCCGCTGGGCTCCACGCGCGCGTACAGGTCGACGAGCATCCCGGCGGTCCGCCCGATCATGTCCGCGCCGGGCCCACGCGCCGGCAGCTCGGCCAGAAACGGAAAGTCCTCGAAGCTCCCGGTGACGGTCTTGGCGGCCTCCCGGGCGTCCCCACCGGGCATGGACCCTACGCCGGTGGCGGCACCGAACGTGAACTGGCTGCTTTCACTCACCCCGGCAGCCTATGCAATCGCGCGGTGCGCTCACCGCCCCGGCCGTACCGTCACGTCGTTGACCTCCGCGTCCCGCGGCAGGTCCAGGCACATCAGGACCGTCGTCGCCACCGACTCGGGGTCGATCCACCGGGACGGGTCGTACTGCTTGCCCTCCTGCTGGTGGACCTTGGCCTGCATGGGGCTCGCCGTGCGGCCGGGGTAGACGGAGGTGACCCGGACGCCCTGCGCGTGCTCCTCCTCGCGCAGGGAGTCCGCGAGGGCCTTCAGGCCGTGCTTGGAGGCCGCGTACGCCGACCACTCCGCGTGGGCGTTCAGGCCCGCCCCCGAGTTCACGAACACCACGTGGCCGCGTGCGGCGCGAAGCTGGGGCAGGAAGAGACGGGTCAGCTCGGCGGGCGCCACCAGGTTGACGTCGAGCTGGTGGTGCCAGGACTTCGGGGTCAGCTCGCCGATCCGGCCCAGGTCGACCACGCCCGCGATGTGCAGCAGGGAGTCCACCCGGTCCGGAACGCTCTGGTGCGAGAACGCCCAGGACAGCCTGTCGGGCTCCGCGAGGTCGCCGACCAGCGTGCTGGCCCCGGGGAACGCCGCCGCCAGTTCCTTCGCCCGCCCCGCGTCGCGCGCGTGCAGCACGAGGTCGTCCCCGCGCGCGTGCAGGCGGCGGGCGACGGCCGCGCCGATGCCGGAGCCCGCACCGGTGATCACATGAGTAGCCATGCCCGCCATGCTCGCACCACGGCGTCACTGGATCCCCAGCGACTCCTCCAGGTACGCCAGCGCCCCCACCGGCTCCTCCGCGAAGAACACCAGGTCGGCGAGGGGCCTGGGCAGGAAGCCCTCGTCCTCCATGCGCCGGAACTGCTCCTTGAGGCCGTCGTAGAAGCCCGCCGTGTTCAGCAGGACCACCGGCTTGTCCGTGTGCCCGTGCTTCTTCAGCTCCAGGATCTCGGTCGCCTCGTCCAGCGTCCCGGTCCCGCCGACCATGATCACGACACCGTCGGCCTTCTCCAGGAGCAGCTTCTTGCGCTCGGCGAGGTCCTTGGCGACCACCATCTCGTCGACGCCCGCCCTCGCCCTGTCCGAGAGGAACTCGACGGAGACGCCCACCAGCCGCCCGCCGGCCTCGTGCACCCCGTCCGCGACCACTTTCATCAGCCCGACGTCGGAGCCGCCCCACACCAGGGTGTGCCCGCCCTTGCCGAGCAGTTCGGCGAACTCGCGGGCGGGCCGCGTGTAGGTCTCGGAGAGGTCGGCGGCGGAGAGGAAGACGCAGATGTTCATGCCGACCACCGTACGCGGGAAGAACCGGGCCCCCGCGAGCGCTTTTCCGGTATGGCCGAAGGACACACGATCACCATCGAGCAGGGCGACCGGCACGTGCGCGTGGTGCACGACGGACAGGTCCTGGCGGACAGCGACCGCCCCCTGGTACTGCGCGAGACCGGCTGTCCCGTGCGGTACTACATCCCCGTCGAGGATGTCCGAATGGACCTCCTGACACCCTCGGACACCCACACGGTCTGCCCCTTCAAGGGCACGGCGTCGTACTGGTCCCTGCCGGACGCGCCGGACCTCGTCTGGGCGTATCCGGACCCCAAGCCGGACGTCGCCCGGATCAAGGACCACCTCTGCTTCTACGAAGTGGAGGTGTCGTGACCGATTAGCGCCGCGGTCTGCGGCAGTCTCGAAAGCATGGACAAGCAGACCATCTCGCGCGACGGCACCCCCATCGCCTACGAACGCACCGGCAAGGGCCCGGCGGTCGTCCTCGTGAGCGGCGCGATGTCCACGGGCGCCACGGTGGCGCCCCTGGCCGCGCGGCTCTCGGACCGCTTCAGCGTCATCGTGTACGACCGCCGGGGCCGTGGCGCGAGCGGCGACACGGCCCCGTACGCGGTGGACCGCGAGGTCGAGGACCTGGCGGCGCTCATCGAGGCGGCGGGCGGCGAGGCCTCCCTGTACGGCGTCTCGTCGGGCGGCGCGCTGGCGCTCCGGGCGGCGGCGAGCGAGCTGCCGGTCCGTCACGTCGCCGTGTACGAGGTGCCGTTCGCCGACTACGGGCCGAGCGGCGCCGAGGTGCGCGCGGCCTACAGCCGGAACCTGGGCGAGGCGCTGGCGGACGGCCGGCGCGGGGACGCGGTGGAGCTGTTCCTGCGGCTGACCGGACTGGCCGAGGCGGTGATCGCGACCGCGCGCCAGTCCCCCATGTGGGCGGACATGGAGGCGATCGCGCACACCCTCGCCTACGACGACGCCGCGATGGGCGACGGCCTGGTGCCCCGGGAGCTGCTGGCCTCGATCACGGTCCCGGTCCTGGCGGTCGCGGGCGACGCCGGCCCGCAGTGGCTGCGCGAGGCGGCCGAGGCGATCGCCCGGGCGGCACCCCGGGGCACGTACCGCACGCTGGCGGGCCAGACCCACATGGTGGATCCCGAGGTGCTCGCGCCGGTGCTGGCGGAGTTCTTCGACCGGTAGCCCGCCGGTGTGCCGAGGGCTACGCGACCGCCGTGGTCGCCCGCGTCGTCGACGCGATCGTCGCCGAGCCCACCACGCGCGTGCCGTCGTACAGGACGATCGCCTGGCCGGGGGCCACGCCGCGGACCGGCTCGGTGAAGCGGACCCGGAGTTCGCCGTCGATCAGCTCGGCGGTCACCTCGGTCTCGCCGCCGTGGGCGCGGAGCTGGGCCGTGTAGGTGCCGGGGCCGGTGGGGGCCGTTCCGCACCAGCGGGGCTTGATGGCGGTCAGTGCCGAGACGTCCAGGGCGGACGCGGGGCCGACGGTGACCGTGTTCGTCACCGGGGAGATGTCCAGGACGTAGCGCGGTTTGCCGTCCGGGGCCGGGGTGCCGATCCTGAGGCCCTTGCGCTGGCCGATCGTGAAGCCGTACGCGCCGTCGTGCGTGCCCAGCCTGGCGCCGGACTCGTCGACGATGTCGCCCTCCGCCCTGCCGAGCCGGCGGGCCAGGAAGCCCTGGGTGTCGCCGTCGGCGATGAAGCAGATGTCGTGCGAGTCGGGCTTCTTGGCGACCGCGAGACCGCGGCGCTCGGCCTCCGCGCGGATCTCGTCCTTGGTGGTGAGCGTGTCACCGAGCGGGAACATGGCGTGCGCGAGCTGCCTCTCGTCGAGCACGCCGAGGACGTAGGACTGGTCCTTCGCCATGTCGGAGGCCCGGTGGAGCTCGCGGGTGCCGTCGGGCAGGGTCACGATCTTCGCGTAGTGGCCGGTGCAGACGGCGTCGAAGCCGAGGGCCAGCGCCTTGTCGAGGAGCGCAGCGAACTTGATCTTCTCGTTGCAGCGCAGGCACGGGTTCGGGGTGCGCCCGGCCTCGTACTCGGCGACGAAGTCCTCGACGACGTCCTCGCGGAACCTGTCGGCGAGGTCCCAGACGTAGAACGGGATGCCGATGACGTCCGCGGCGCGGCGGGCGTCCCGCGAGTCCTCGATGGTGCAACAGCCGCGGGCGCCCGTGCGGAACGACTGCGGGTTCGCGGACAGCGCGAGGTGGACGCCGGTCACGTCGTGGCCCGCCTCGGCGGCGCGGGCGGCGGCGACGGCGGAGTCGACCCCGCCGGACATGGCGGCGAGGACGCGGAGGGGGCGCTGCGGGGTGTCAGTCATAGCCCTTCAAGGGTACGGGGCCGCGGGAACCGCTGTCGGCGAGTATCCGTTGACGATCACAGCGGGGATCACAGGGGGGTCACATGGCGGACAGGGACGGCGACCGGCGGCTCGGGCGGCGGGCGCTGGTCCTCGGCGGCACGGCGGCCGCCGTGGGCACGGCCGTGCTGGCCCGGCGGGAGCTGGGGCACGTGTGGTGGCGGCTGCCCGGCGTCGAGAAGCCGCGGGTGGAGGGCGCGGTCGACTTCGCGGGCGCCCGGTGGGTGGCGGCGTCGCCGGCGAACCTGCGGCGCGCGGACCGGCCGGACGACTACGGCATAGACCGTGTGATCATCCATGTCACCCAGGGCGGCTACAGCAGCGCGGTGAAGGCGTTCCAGGACCCGGGACACGGCGCGGCGGCGCATTACATCGTGCGCCGGGACGGCCGCATCACACAGATGATCCGCGAGCTGGACGTGGCGTTCCACGCGGGCAACCGGGAGTACAACGAGCGCAGCGTCGGCATCGAGCACGAGGGGTTCGTGGAGCGGGCCTCGTCCTTCACCGACGCGATGTACGCCGCGTCGGCGCGGCTCACGGCGGCGGTCTGCGGGCGGTACGGGATACCCGTCGACCGTGAGCACATCATCGGGCACGCCCAGGTGCCGGGGACGGACCACACGGATCCGGGGCCGCACTGGGACTGGGAGCGGTACATCGGGCTGGTGGGGCGGGAGCGGGCGGCGCGGGCGCGGTAGGGCTCGGACGACCCGGTCAGGTCAGTCCCGCCGTGCGCGCGCGCTCCACCGCCGGGCCGATCGCCTTCGCGACCGCCTCCACGTCGGCCTCCGTGGACGTGTGGCCCAGGGAGAAGCGCAGGGTGCCGCGGGCGAGGTCCGGGTCGGCGCCGGTGGCGAGCAGGACATGGCTCGGCTGGGCCACCCCCGCCGTGCAGGCGGAGCCCGTGGAGCACTCGATGCCCTGTGCGTCCAGCAGCAGGAGCAGGGAGTCGCCCTCGCAGCCGGGGAACGTGAAGTGGGCGTTGGCCGGGAGCCGGTCCACCGGGTCGCCGCCCAGGATCGCGTCCGGGACGGCCTTGCGGACCTCCTCGATCAGGTCGTCGCGCAGGGCGCCGATCTCGCGGGCGAACCACTCGCGCTGCTCGGCGGCGAGCCGCCCGGCGACCGCGAAGGAGGCGATGGCGGGCACGTCCAGGGTGCCGGAGCGCACATGGCGTTCCTGGCCGCCGCCGTGCAGCACCGGGACGGGGCTGTACTGGCGGCCGAGGACCAGCGCGCCGATGCCGTACGGGCCACCGATCTTGTGGCCGGAGACCGTCATCGCGGCGAGGCCCGAGGCCTCGAAGTCGACGGGGACCTGGCCGAAGGCCTGGACGGCGTCCGCGTGCAGCGGGACGTCGAACTCGTGCGCGGTCTCGGCCAGTTCGCGGACCGGCATGACGGTGCCGATCTCGTTGTTGGCCCACATCACGGTGGCGAGGGCCACGTCGTGGGGGTCCCGGGCGATGGCCTCGCGCAGGGCCTCGGGGTGGACACGGCCGTAGGAGTCGACGGGCAGGTACTCGACGGTGGCGCCCTCGTGTTCGCCGAGCCAGTGGACGGCGTCCAGCACGGCGTGGTGTTCCACGGGGCTCGCGAGGACCCGGGTGCGGGCCGGGTCGGCGGCGCGGCGGGCCCAGTACAGGCCCTTCACGGCGAGGTTGTCGGCCTCGGTGCCGCCGGAGGTGAAGACGACCTCGCTGGGGCGGGCGCCGAGGGCCTCGGCGAGGGTTTCGCGGGCCTCTTCGACGGTGCGCCTCGCGCGGCGGCCCGATGCGTGCAGCGAGGAGGCGTTGCCGGTGATGCCGAGGTGCGCGGTCAGCGCCTCTGCCGCCTCGGGGAGCATCGGGGTGGTCGCGGCGTGGTCGAGGTATGCCATGGTGCGGCCAATTCTAGGCCCCCCTCTTTTCCCGGCCGGTGCCGCCGGGCCTCGGCGCCGCCTCACCCGGCGCCGCGGTGGCGGCGGTCAGAAGTTCCAGGACACCGTGTGGTCGAGCTGCATGAACGTCACCAGGACCACCAGGTCCGCGACGCCCAGGCCGAGGCCCAGCAGGGCACGGCCCCGGCGGGTGGTGCCGCGCCACAGGGCCACCGCGGCCAGGACGACGGCGATCGGGCCCAGCACGACGTTGAGGACCAGCAGGCCGAGGAGGCCGAGGATGAAGGACGCCACGGCCATGCCGTTGGCGTCGCGCACGCCGGTGCGGCCGGCGGCCGGAGCGGCGGTCTGCTCGCCGTGTGCGGTGGCGTCCTGGACGTGTGTGTCGGCGTTCTTGGTTCGTACGGCGGTGAGTTGCATGACGGTCAGCTCCCGAAAGTCGGTTGACGTACGGCGGTTCAGTGGGCCGACGTGTGCCGGCGGCGCCCGTGCCGCTCGCGGAGCGCGAAGACCGCGAGCCATACGGCGATGACGGCCGCGGTGACGAGGGTGAAGGAGAGCGGGGCGTGGGCCACGGTGCCCAGGACGGTGCCCAGCAGCAGGAGTGCGGCGACGAGGAACAACATGGGACGAGATCCCCCTTCGGGATGTCTCTCGTGACGTTTCGGTGAACGATTGTGGTTACAGTTGTTCACTGACTTCCCAGTCTAGCGCGTCTCATGACTTTCCAATTCCAGAGAACAGTTGTTAACTGCATGGCATGAGTCACACCCTCGGCATCCGGCAGGCCCAGAAGCAGAAGACCCGGCAGGCGCTGCTGGACGCGGCGCTCGGCCTGCTGGAGGAGCAGAGCCTGAGCAGCCTGGGTCTGCGCGAGGTCACGCGCGCGGTCGGCGTCGCACCGACCGCCTTCTACCGGCATTTCCGGTCGACCGCGGACCTCGGCGTCGAGCTGGTCGAGGAGGCCCTCGGCAGCCTCCACCCGATGATCGAGACCACGGTCTCCGCGACCGGCGACAGCGACGAACGCATCGAGCGCGCCGTTGCGCTGATCGCCCGTCATGTGGACGCGTACCCCGCACACGTACGGTTCATCGCCCGGGAACGGCACGGCGGCGTGCAGCCGGTGCGGGAGGCGATACGCCGGCAACTGGCCCGGTTCGCCGAGGAGGTCAAGGTCGCGCTGGCCGAGCACCCCGAGTCCGCGGGGTGGAGCGACGAGGATCTGCTGATGCTCGCGGGTCTGTACGTCGACCAGATGCTGGTGACGGCCTCCCAGTTCCTGGAGGCGATGGAGGGCGGCGCCGAGGACCGGGAGCGGGTGGCCCGGCTCGCGAGCCAGCGGATGCGGCTGATCAGCATCGGCCGCCACCACTGGAAGGAGTGACGGCGCGACGGCGACCGGCGCTACGGCCGTGGGCGGTGCTCCCGGACACCCGGACCCCGAGCGCACCGCCCACCCGACGGCCCGCCCACCCGACGGCCCGACCACCCGACGGCCCGCCCACCCGAGGGCCCGTCCGCCCGTCACCGGTCCGCCCGTCAAACGTCCGCCCGTCACCCGTCCGGCCCGCGCGTTCGCCCCGCGGCTCGGCTCCGGCGCCGGTACAGGTCCGTGACGGAGGCCGCCGCCCGTGCCAGTTCCTCGCGGGCCTCGGACGGCGCCAGGACCTCCAGCCGGTCGGCGAACACCAGCAGTTGCCGCACCTCCCGGACGACCCCGTACGACAGCCGGGCCGTCACCCAGGGGCTCTCACCGTCGTCCTCCGGCAGCGCGGCCAGCGCGGACGCGGTCAGCCGCTGGAACATGTCGAGGACCTCACGGCGCACCCGGACCGTCACCTCTAAACCGCCCGGCCGCTCCTCGACCTGCCGGCGCAGCACCTCCCAGACGTCGGCGAGTTCGACGCCCGGACGCCGCCGCACCGGGTCCGGCAGCAGGGTCGCCGAGCGCACCCGGTCCGCGCGGAAGAGCCGGGGGCCGCCGCGGCGGTCGGCGACCAGGTACCAGACGCCCGCCTTCGAGACGAGCCCGTACGGGTCCACGGTGTACGTACGCGGGGTGGTGGCGCCGCTGTGCCGGTAGCGCAGCCTGAGGCGGCGGTCGGCGAACACCGCGTCCTGGAGGGTGTCGAGGTCGAAGGCGGGCTGTGGGCCGCCCTTCCAGCGCGTGGCGTCGACCAGGATGCGGCGGCTGGTGGCCTCGGCGGCCGGGCGGTGCGGCGCGGGCAGGGCGGCCATCACCTTGCGCAGCGCGGAGCCGAGGGCGGCGTCGAGGCCGAGCGCGGCGTGCGCGCCCTGGGCGGCCAGGATGAACAGGGCGCGGGACTCGTCGGCGGTCAGGCCGGTGACGTCCGTACGGAACCCGGCGAGCAGTTCGATGCCGCCATGCCGTCCGCGCTCCGCGTACACGGGGACGCCGGAGGCCGAGAGGGCCTCGATGTCGCGGTAGATCGTGCGCACCGACACCTCGAGCCGCTCGGCGAGTTCGTGGGCGGGGACGCGGCCGCGGGTCTGGAGCAGCAGGAGGATCGACAGCAGGCGGTCGGACTTCACGCGCACAGGATCGCGGGCGGGGATCGGGTGCGCAAATGTTGACGGGAACTGTCAGGTTATGGCGCGAGCCTGTGGTCGTCCCTCGCGGACCCGAACCGGACAGAGACGGAGAGCACCACGATGACGACCGACCCCCGCCCCATGTACGCGCGCGCCGCCGAGCAGATGGCCGCGCTGATCAAGACCGTACGGCCCGAGCAGCTCTCGGGGCCGACGCCGTGTACGGAGTTCGACGTACGGACCCTGTTGTCGCACATCGTCGGCGGCACCCGGCGTATCGCGCAGGTGGGCGCGGGCGGCGACGGGATGGCCGTACGGCCCTTCGTGGACGGCGTCCCCGACGACGGCTGGCCGGCCGCCTATGACGAGGCCAGGAGCGAGGTGCAGCGGAACTGGGCGGCCGACGGCCGGCTGGACGCGCCGGTGCGCGTGCCGTGGGGCGAGACGCCGGGCCGCGACGCGCTGGCCGGATACGTGATGGAGTGCGTGGCCCACACCTGGGACCTCTGGCAGGCGCTGGGCCGGCCCGGTGATCTCGACCCGGAACCGGCGGAGTTCGCGCTCGCGGTGGCCCGCCGGGTCCTGCCGGACGGGGAACGGGGCGACGACCTTCCGTTCGCCTCGGCGGTTCCGGCCCCCGAGGGAGCGGATGCCCATGCGCGCCTGGCGGCGTGGCTGGGGCGGCGTCCGCTCGGCGCGTAGGGCGGGGGGCCGGGGGTGCGGCTGTGCGGCGATGTGGCTATGCGGCGGTGCCGCCAGGGTGGGTTTCGCCCCCGCCGCCCTTACCCGTTCCCGTCCCCAGGGGCTTCGCCCCTTCGACCCCACCAGGGGCTCCGCCCCTGAACCCGCCGGGGACTCCGTCCCCCGCCCCTGGCAGGGCTTCGCCCCTGCACCCCGCCCGGGACTCCGTCCCCCGCCCCCCTGGCAGGGCTCCGCCCCTGCACCCCAACCCGCGCGTGCCCAGCCGCCCCGCCCGATCTGCGCCCCAGCCCGCGCGAGCCCGCCCGCCCGATCTGCGCCCCGACCCGCCCGTGCCCGCCCGTGCGACCTGCGGCCCAGCCCGGTCACGGGCTCCGCCCCGCCCCGGCCGCGCGTGCTCGCGGGTGGTTCGGTCAGCCCAGTCGGACGCGGGCCAGTTGGCGGGACTGGGCCACCAGGCGGTCGTCGGTGTCCCAGACCTCCGCGTCCTCCTCCAGGAAGCCGCCGGCGAGGTTGCGTGTGGTGATCGACACCCGCAGGGGGCCCGGGGCCGGGCGGGAGCGTACGTGCGTGGTCAGCTCGATCGTCGGCACCCAGCCGGAGATGCCCATCTCGAAGGCGGTGGGCGGCAGTGCGTCCACCGCGAGCAGCAGGGACAGGGGGTCTGCGTCCCGGCCGTCGGCGAGACCGAACCACGCCCGCATCTCCCCCTTGCCGGAAGGCGCTCCGAGTGCCCAGCCCAGGGTGGCCGGATCCAGCTTGAGCATCAGCCGGTCGGTGATGGCCGAGCTGCCGGGGACCGGCGCCGGACCGTCCTGCGGACCGAAGCACTGCTCCAGGGGCGGCATCGCGGGCGGCCGCGCGCTCGTACGGACGTCGTCGGGCAGGGAGTCCAGGTCCCCGTACGAGGCGAGGACGCGGATGCGCTCCACCTCGCGGCCGTCCTCGTCGTACTGGAAGAGGGACGCCTGGCCCGTCGAGAGGGTGCGGCCCGTGCGCACCACCTCCGTGCGTACGACGGCCGGGCCCGGCTGCGACGCCGTCAGGTAGTGCGCCGAGATCGTGAAGGGGTCCGGGTGCGGCAGGGCGTCCGCGAGGGCGCGGCCCAGCACGGCCAGCAGGTAGCCGCCGTTGACGGCGTTGATGATCGTCCAGCCGGCGGAGAGGTCGATGTCGTAGACGCCGGGTTCCCGTCGGGTGACCGCGGTGTCGCGGTCGAACTCGCTGTCGCCGATCGTGGCCCGCGTGGCCCCTGCGGTAGCTGCTTCTGGCATGCCGGAACGGTACAACAGGAAATTACTAAGCGGTAGCTTTGAAGGGGCGCACAGAGATGCGGACGCTGAATCTCCGCGCGATTTCCGCCATTCTCAGGTGAGGTTTCGGCAATTTCTCGGTAAGTGTCCCCACTCGTCCGTGACCGATGGCCCGCCGGCTCCCTCTCAGAAGACGTACAGCCAGTTTCGCCCGTTCACAGGAAGAGCCGCATAGCCGATGAGCCTGACCGGGACGCCGTTCCTCATCACGTCGATCGTCCTCTTGGCGGTCGCCCTCATCCTGCCGTTCTTCCTGTGGTCGCGGCTCAGGGGCCCGTTCCTGCTGCGCCAGGCCGTCCGGGGACTGATGCTGCTGTTCGCCCAGGCGACGGCGGTCACTCTCGTCTTCGTCCTGGTGAACAACGCCAACGGCCTCTACGACAACTGGTCCGACCTGTTCGGCACGGGCAACCACGTGCAGCAGGCCGCCGACCTCGGCAAGGACGGCACCGGCGGCATCCAGGTCAGCTCGCTGCCGAAGGTCCACCAGACGTTCACGCCGGCCGACGGCCCGGGCATGCACGCGGCCGGCGGGGTGCGCGTCACCCAGCTCAAGGGCCGGGTCTCGGGCGTCGACGCCGAGGTCTACGTGTGGCTGCCGCCGCAGTACGACGACCCGGCCTACAAGGACAAGAAGTTCCCCGTGGTGGAGCTGCTGTCCGGCTACCCGGGCTCGGCCAAGGCCTGGTTCGGCTCGCTGAAGGTGCACGAGCAACTGCTGCCGTTGATGAAGAGCGGGCAGGTGGAGCCGTTCATCCTGGTGTCCCCGCGCACCAACCTGATCGCCAAGGTCGACACCGGATGCGCGAACATCCCGGGGACCGTGAACGCCGACACCTGGCTCAGCGTCGACGTGCCCAAGATGATCATGGACAACTTCCGCGCGCAGGCGGCGCCGGACGGCTGGGCGGCCGCCGGGTACTCCGCGGGAGCCCACTGCGCCGCGAAGCTCGTGGTCGCGCACCCCGACCGCTACCGGGCCGCGATCAGCCTGTCCGGCTACAACGACCCGATCGGCGAGCGCAACTCCCTGGCCGCGCAGAGCGTTCAGCTACGCCGCCAGAACAACCCGTACTTCATCCTGAAGGGCTACCGCACCCCGCCCCGCGTCTCGCTCTACCTGTCCGGCGAGTCCGGCGACGGCTACCAGGCGGCCGCGGCCCTGCAGGAGATCGCGAAGCCGCCGACGCGGGTGCGCGCGGTGCTGATCCCGCGCAGCGCCGGCGGGCACAGCATGGCCCTGTGGCGCCCGCAGATCCCGACGGTGTTCACCTGGCTGAGCCAGCAGATGACCGGCCAGGCCACGGGGAGCCTTCCTCAGCCACATTGGACCGCCGGTTCCAAGCGCGCGGAGCTCGCCAGTGGTACTTCATCGCCATCAGGCGTAGTACGAAAGCGGTGACGACGGCGAGCCCCGAGGTGAGCGGGGTGAGGGCGCCGAACCGTATGCACAGCGCCACCATGGTGGCCCCGACGATCGCCGGGACCGCGTAGAGGTCGCGGTCCCAGCGCAGCAGCGAGGGCACCTCGTTGGCGAGCACGTCGCGCAGGACACCGCCGCCCACGGCCGTCGCGAGGCCGAGGGCGGCGGAGGCCGTCAGGCCGAGCCCGTAGTCGTACGCCTTGGTGGTCCCCGCGACACAGAACAGACCGAGGCCCGCCGCGTCGAAGACGTTGACGGCGACCTGGATGCGCTCCACCTGCGGGTGGAGGAAGACGACCAGGAGGGCGGCGAGCAGCGGGGTCAGGAAGTACCCCAGGTCCGTGAACGCGGCCGGCGGCACGGCGCCGATGATCACGTCCCGGAACAGCCCTCCGCCCAGCGCGGTGACCTCGGCGAGCACGGCGATGCCGAACACGTCGAAGTTCTTCCGGACGGCCAGCAGGGCGCCGGAGATCGCGAAGACGAAGATGCCGACGAGATCCAGCGTGTGCTGGACGGAGGGGCTGAAAAGTTGCTGGAGCACCCTTACATTCTCACCCATGCAGGCGAGAACACCTTACAAACCAAGGTGTAATCCCGGTGTCGCCTAGATTACAGGGACGGCTTTCCGGTCGTGTAGAGCCACTTCTGGAACAGGTCGTCGAGCCGCTGCCCCGAGATCTTCTCCGCGAGCCGGATGAAGTCGCCGGTGTTCGCGTTGCCGTAGCGGTGGAGCGCGGTCCAGGCGGGCAGCAGCTTGAAGAACGCCGTGTCGCCGATGCGCTCGCGCAGCGCCTGGAGGGTCATCGCGCCCCGCTGGTAGACCGCGGAGGCGAACATGGTGTCGCGCTGCGGGTCGGCCACCTTGATCTGCCAGAAGGCGTTGTCGGCGGGGCGGGAGTCGTAGGCCGCGCGGAAGGAGTCGTGCGCCGAGCCGGTGCCCTTGTGCTCGGCCCACAGCCACTGGGCGTAGGTCGCGAAGCCCTCGTTGAGCCAGATGTCCTTCCAGCGCTCCACCGAGACCGAGTCCCCGAACCACTGGTGGGCCAGTTCGTGGACGATCGTCGTCTCGTTGCGGACCGCCGAGTACGCGGGCTTCGACTGGACCTCCAGGGAGAAGCCGGCCTCGGGCATGTCGTCGACGATGGCGCCGGTCTCCTCGAAGGGGTACGGCCCGAAGACCTTCGACCAGTAGTCGGTGGCCTCGGCGGTGACGGCGTACACGTCGACGCTGTTGCTGTTCTTCAGCACGGGGTCGATGGCGACGTAGACCGGGATCCCGGACGGCGTCTTCCCGGTCCGCACGTCGAACCTGCCGATGGTCGCCGTCGCCAGGTAGGTGGCCATCGGCTTGGACTCCCGCCAGTGGGTGACGGTCTGGTCCCCCTTGTCGTACGTCGACACGAGCCGTCCGTTGGAGACCGCTGTCAGGCCCTTGGGCGCCTTGATGCGGATGTCGTAGGTGGCCTTGTCGGAGGGGTGGTCGCTGGACGGGAACCAGGTGGAGGCGGCGTTGGGCTCGCAGGCGACGAAGACGCCGTCGGCGGTCTTCATCCACCCGTACTTGGAGCCGAAGACGATGGGGCCGCCGAGGGGCTGCGGGATGCCGCCGTAGGTGACGGCGACCGTGAAGTCGCGGCCCTTGGGCAGGACGCCGCGCGGGGTGATGCGGATCTCGTCGCCCTGGCGCGTGAAGCGGGCGCGTCTGCCGTTCACCTCGACCTTCGTGACGTCGAGCTGCTGCAGGTCCAGGTCGAAGGAGGTGAGGCTCTGGGTGGCACGGGCCGTGATCGTCGTCAGGCCGTCGAGTCGGCCAGTGTCCGGGGCGTACGCCACGTCGAGTGCGTAGTGGCGGGCGTCGAAACCGCCGTTGCCGAGCTGCGGGAAGTAGGAGTCGCCGATGCCGTCGGAGCCCGGGGCCGGGGCGGAGGACGCCGCGACGGCGAGGAACGAGGCCGCCGCGGTGGCCAGGACGCCTAAGCGCGCCGAACGTGCCGAACGGGAGAGTGCCATGGAGTCATCCCTTCGAGCGTGCGTCGATCGGTCGATCGGACGGTCACGCCAGACTCTGCGCTCTCCCGTTCAGGCATGTACATGACTTTACCAAGTCGTCATGCGTTACTTGTCGCTTGACTCCTGACGGTCGGTCTCCGACCCCTCCGGCCCGGCTTCGGCGGACTCCCCGACGGGCGTCTCCTCTGCGGGCGTCTCCGCGGCGGAGGCCTCGGCCGTGTCCTCCGCGGAGGTCTCGGCCGTCTCCCCGGCGGACGCCTCGGCCTTGACGCCGGTCTCGACCTTGGGCGCGGCCTCGGCCTTCGGAGCGGTACCCGCCTTGGAGGGCGCCTCCGCCTCGGGGGCCGCCTCGGCCGGCTCCTCGGCCTCCGGGGTCCCCTCGGCCTCCGGGGTCTCCTCGGCCTCGGCCGACGCCGGATCCGCCACCTCCGCGGCCACCGCCGCCGACGTCTCCGCGGACTCCGCCAGGACCTCGTCGGCCACCAGCTTCGCCGCCTCCTTGGCGTCGGACAGCAGCACCGTGTCCTGCGGTGCCTGGTCCTCGAAGTTCTCCGGGTGGTGGCAGGCCACCCGCTGGCCCGGCTTCAGCTCCAGCAGTTCCGGCTCGGTGGTCCGGCAGATCTCCGTCGCCTTCCAGCACCGGGTGTGGAACCGGCAACCGCTCGGCGGGGCGATCGGCGAGGGGACGTCGCCCTTGAGCAGGATGCGCTCGCTCTTGGCGTTCTTCCGCTTCGGGTCCGGGATCGGGACCGCCGACATCAGCGCCTTGGTGTACGGGTGCATCGGCGCCCTGTACAGCGCGTCGCGGTCGGCCAGCTCGACGATCTTGCCGAGGTACATCACCGCGATCCGGTCCGAGACGTGCCGGACGACCGAGAGGTCGTGGGCGATGATCACGTACGTCAGGCCGAGCTCCTGCTGGAGGTCGTCGAGCAGGTTGACGACCTGCGCCTGGATCGACACGTCGAGCGCGGAGACCGGCTCGTCGGCCACGACCAGCTTCGGGTTGAGCGCGAGCGCGCGGGCGATGCCGATGCGCTGGCGCTGACCGCCGGAGAACTCGTGCGGATAGCGGTTGTAGTGCTCGGGGTTGAGCCCCACGACCGACAGCAGCCGCTGCACTTCCTTCTTGATGCCGCCCTCGGGCGTGACGCCCTGCAGCCGGAAGGGAGCACCGACGATGGTGCCGATGGTGTGGCGCGGGTTCAGCGACGAGTACGGGTCCTGGAAGATCATCTGCACGTCGCGGCGCAGCGGGCGCATCCCGCTCACCCCGAGGTGCGTGATGTCCTTGCCCTCGAACTCGACCTTCCCGTCCGTGGGTTCGAGCAGCCTGGTGATCAGCCGGCCCATCGTCGACTTGCCGCAGCCCGACTCGCCCACGACGCCCAGGGTTTCACCGGCCCTGACCTCGAAGTCGAGGCCGTCGACCGCGCGCACGGCCCCGACCTGCCGCTGGAGCAGGCCCTTGCGGATGGGGAAGTGCTTCTTGAGGCCGGTCACCTTCAGCAGGGTCTCGCCGGGTGCGGCGTCCTTGGTGAGGGTGGCACCGTCGCTCTGCGCAGGAATCGTCACTGCTGTGTCTTTGGGGTTCTCGCTCACAGCTTCGGCGCAATCTCTTCGGTCCAGATACGCTCCCGCTGCTCCTGCGACATGTGGCAGGCGGCCCAGTGCCGGCTGCCGACCTCGGTCAGCTCGGGCCGGACGGTGCGGGTGACGTTGTCCTTCGGGACGTCGGCGTACGGGCAGCGCGGGTTGAAGGCGCAGCCGGACGGGACGTTGATCAGGGAGGGCGGGGAGCCCTTGACCGGGATCAGACGCTCCTGCTGCTCGCGGTCCAGGCGCGGCATCGAGCCGAGCAGGCCCCAGGTGTAGGGGTGGCGGGGCTCATAGAACACCTTCTCGGCCGGGCCGCGTTCCACGCAGCGGCCGCCGTACATCACCAGGATGTCGTCCGCCAGTTCGGCGACGACGCCCAGGTCGTGGGTGATGACGATGACGGCGGAGCCGAACTCCTTCTGCAGATCGCGGATGAGGTCGAGGATCTGCGCCTGGACGGTCACGTCCAGGGCGGTGGTCGGCTCGTCCGCGATGAGCAGTTCGGGGTTGTTGACCAGCGACATCGCGATCATCGCGCGCTGGCGCATACCGCCGGAGAACTCGTGCGGGTAGTTGTCGACCCGCTTGTCCGGCTGCGGGATGCCCACCCGGTCGAGCATCTCGATCGCCCGCTTGCGGGCGGTCTTCTTGTCGACGTCGTGGTGGATCCGGTACGCCTCCACGATCTGCTGGCCGATCGTGTAGTACGGGTGCAGCGCGGACAGCGGGTCCTGGAAGATCATCGCCATCTCGCGGCCGCGCATCTTGCGCACCCGGTCGGGGTCGGCCGACAGCAGCTCGGTGCCGTTCAGCCAGATCTCGCCGGAGATCTGCGCCTTGCGCTTGCCGTACTGGCCCGTGGTGTGCAGGCCCATGATGCCGAGCGAGGTGACGGACTTGCCGGAACCCGACTCGCCCACGATGCCGAGGGTCTTGCCCTTCTCGAGCTGGAAGCTGAGCCCGTCGACGGACTTCACCAGACCGTCGTCGGTCGGGAAGTGCACCTTCAGGTCGCGCACTTCGAGGAAGGCGGTGGGGGCGGGCGAGTCGCTGGTGGGCTCGCCCAGGGCCGTTCCGGTCCTGCTGGGTTCGGTCATGCCAGCCTCACTCGGGGGTCGATCGCGGCGTACAGGATGTCCACCACGAGGTTGGCGACGATCACCGCGAGCGAGGTGATCAGGGTGACGCCCAGAATGAACGGCAGGTCCTGGTTCTTGATGGCGTCCAGCACCTTCTGGCCCAGACCGGGCAGGCTGAAGGTGGTCTCGGTCAGGACCGCGCCGCCGATGAGGGCGCCGAGGTCCATGCCGAGCATGGTGAGGATCGGCGTCATCGTGGAGCGCATGGCGTGCTTGCCGATGACCACCTGCTCCTTGAGGCCCTTGGCGCGCGCGGTGCGGATGTAGTCCTCGCCGAGGATCTCCAGCATGGTGGCGCGGGTGATCCGGGCGTACATCGCCGCGTACAGGAACGCGAGCGTGATCCAGGGCAGGATCATGCCGCCGAGCCAGCCCGTGAAGCTGTCGCCGATGGACACGTACTGGCCGTCGATCCAGCCCAGTCCGTAGCTGAAGATCGCCAGGCTGAGCAGTCCGGTGAAGTAGATGGGCAGCGAGACGCCCGCGAGGGCGATGACCATCGCGCCGCGGTCCCAGAGGCTTCCGCGCTTCAGGGCGGAGAGCACACCCGCCGCGACACCGAAGACCAGCCACAGGATCGCGGCGCCGAGCGCCAGTTCCAGGGTCACCGGGAACCGGTCGGTCAGCACCGGCCAGACGGCCTGTTCGCTGCGGAAGGAGTAGCCGAAGCAGGGCGCGGCGCAGTGGGTGACGTCACCGCCGGCCGCGTAGGTGCGGCCCACGAAGATTCCCTTGAAGAACTGCCAGACCTGAGCGTAGATCGGGTCGCCCAGGCCCAGCTTCTGCCGCACCGCCTCCACGGCGGCGGGGTCCGCCTGCTTGCCGACGAAGTTCCGGGCGATGTCGACGCCCGCCCACTTGGGGACGAGGAAGAAGATGCAGAAGACCACCAGGATGATGACCACCAGCATCACTGCGGCGGCGATCAGCCGCCTGATGAGGTAAGCGAGCACAGCTTACGGCCCGCCGCGAGCCCGCGGGCCACCGGAGGACGTCCGGTGGCCCGCGGTCACGCCGCGCCGGCCTTCACCTGCCTTTCGTGCCGTACGGCGGGTGTGCCGGGATTACTTCGTGTCCTTCAGGCCCAGGTTGACGAAGTCGTAGACGCCGCTGTATCCGTTCGTCGTGTACACGTTGGCCAGTCGCGAGGAGCGCCAGTCGATGTACTTCTCGAAGACGAACGGCAGGTAGTAGCCGCCCTCCATCACCTTGTGGTTGATCTGCGTGGCGATCTGGGCCTGCTGCGACGTGTCGGTCGCCTTGACGTACTGGTCGAACAGGCCGTCGATCGTCTTGTCGTTGATCATCGCAAAGTTGTTGTTACCGCTCTGCGTGATGTACTTGCTGTCCCACAGCGGCAGACCGTAGCCCTGGACGGACGGGAAGTCCGGGCCCCAGCCCATGATGATGATGCCGTAGCCCTTCTTCTTCACGTTGTCGGGGCTGCCGATGACGCTGGCGTAGTTCGCGCCGTCGTACTGGTCGATCTGGGCGTTGATGCCGACCTTCTTCAGCGACGCCTGCAGCGACTGGGCGGTGGCCACCTCGGTCGGCTTGTTGTTGCGGACGGCGATGGTGGTGCTGAAGCCGTTCGGCTGGCCGCAGGCCTTCAGCTCCTCCTTGGCCTTGGCGGCGTTGCCGTTCTTGTTCGCGCCGGCCATCTGGAACGGGTCGTACTTCTGGCCCTCGGCACCCGGCACGGCCGGCGGCAGCATGTTGGTGCCGATGTCACCACCCGCGATCGGGCCACCGCGCGCGGTCTGCAGCGACACGTGGTCCGCGCCGTAGAGGACGGCGTTGCGGCAGTGGATGTTGTCGAACGGCTTCACGGTCGTCGGGAAGGCCGCGTAACGGATGTAGCCGGACGTCGGGTTGTCCAGGTTGGCCTTGTGCTGCTTGAGGGCGATGGTGCGGCCCTGCGGCGACATGCCGTTCTGGCTGAAGTCCAGGTCGTAGTCACCGGCGATCAGGCGCTGGTCCATGTCGTCGGAGTTGGTGAAGTACTTGATGCTGATCTTGTCCGGGTACGCCTTGCGGACCGGGTCCGAGGACGCCTTCCAGTTGCTGTTGCGGACCAGCATCAGTTCCTTGCCCGGCTCGTAGGACTGGAACTTGTACGGGCCGGAGGAGAAGGGGTGCAGACCGTACTTGGACTTGGTGTCCTTGTCCTGGCGGACCGGGGACGCCGCGGGCATCGCGAGCATCTGCAGGAAGTCCGAGTTGGCCTCAGGCAGGTGGAAGACGATCGTCTTGTCGTTGGGGGTGTCGATCGCCTTCAGGCCCAGGTGGTCCGGGGAGGAGTCCTTGTACGGGCCCTTGTACGTGTTCTTGGGGTCGAGCACGTTCTTGAGGTAGATCGGGCCGCCCGACAGGACGTCCTGCGCCCAGGAGCGCTCGATGCCGTACTTGACGTCCTTGGAGGTGAGCGGCTTGCCGTCCTCCCAGGTGAGCCCGTCACGCAGGGTGAAGGTGTAGGTCTTGCCGCCGTCGGAGACCTTGCCCATGTCCGTGGCCAGGTCCGGCGTGAGCTCGGAGCCCGCAGCACCGGGTTCGGTCTTGTAGGTGACGAGCTGACGGCTGTAGTAGCGCATGAAGTCCCACACGACGCCGTAGTAGGCACGCGTGGTGTCCCAGGAGTCGGCGTCCTGGACGGTCGCGAACTTCAGCTCGCCGCCCTTCTTCACCTGCGAGGCCTGGGCGACCTTGTTGTTCGCGGCGTTGAACCCGGCCGCGCCGTTCTTCGAGCCGCCGCCGTTGTCACCGCCGCCGCACGCCGCCGTGGTCAGCAGCCCGGCGACCACGGCGGCAGCGGCCATGGCCTGCTTGCGCCGCCCTGAGGTGCGTTGGGTAGTCACGATCTCGGATCCTCCGAATAGATGAGAGACCCCGTGCATGTGCCACGGGTCGCTGGGGGTACGGCAGTTAGCGGGAGCCCTTGGGGTCCAGCGCGTCGCGCACGCCGTCACCGAAGAGGTTGAACGCAAGGACGGTGATGAAGATCGCCACGCCCGGGACCACCATGTACATGGGGTCCGAGTTGTAGTAGTCGATCGCGCTGGAGAGCATCTGACCCCAGGAGGCCGTGGGGGGCTTGACGCCCACACCCAGGAAGCTCAGGGCCGCCTCGGTCAGGATGTTCGTCGGGATCATCATCGTCATGTAGACGATGATCGGCGCCACGAGGTTGGGCAGCAGTTCCTTGAAGAGGATGTAGAACCGCCCGGCGCCGAGGGAGCGGGCCGCCTCGACGTACTCGCGTTCACGCATCGACAGTGTCTGGCCGCGCACGACGCGTCCCACGTAGGGCCAGCCGAAGAAGCCGATGACCACGATCATCACGAAGACGCGCACGCCCGTACCGCTCAGGCCCAGCATCTGGCTCGGCATGACCGAGACCAGCGCGATGATGAACAGCAGCTGGGGGAAGGCGAGAAGGCCGTCCATCACCCGGCTGATGACCGAGTCGACCCAGCCGCCGAAGAAGCCGGCGAGGATGCCCAGCACCGTGCCGAAGACCACCGCGACCAGCGCGGAGAGGAAGCCCACGAGCAGCGAGATCTGGGCGCCGTAGAGGATGCGGGCGAAGATGTCGCGGCCGTTGACCGGTTCGACGCCGAGGAGGTGGTCGCCGCTGATACCCCCCAGGGACCCCGTCGGCGTTCCGAAGAGCGGGTCGATCAGGTTCTCGTGGTACGCGTCGGGATCCTGTCCGACCAGGTTCGTGATCACCGGCGCGAGAATCGCGACCAGGACCAGCAGCAGGACAACGATGCCACCCGACAGGGCCAGCTTGTCCCGCTTCAGGCGCTCCCAGGCGATCCGGCCCAGGGAACGCCCCTGGACGGCCTTCGCATCGGCGCTGGCAACGGCCGCTTCCTCGGCAGCACTCGCGGCCGCTTCCGCAGTCGGCTCGTGCAATGGTGCCGTCATCTGGCAGGGACCCCTCTCAACCGGCGGTGACCGGCCCGCACTTGCCGCGGTGGCGGCATGACTCAGTCCGTCGTACACAGGGGCGAAACCCCTTGAAGCCGGAGTCTTCAATGCTTCGCCGATCAGTGACCAGACTTGACGGGGAAAGGATGCATAAACGTGATGCGGACTGGGGAGATCCGTTATCCGGACAGCGGGTAACGCGGGCCGGACGCAGGCAAATTGGGCGAGACCGGACGAGAGTGGGACTATCCACCCTCATCTACGCGCGAAGAAGGGCTCCGAGTGCCGGACGGTGTCAACTGCCGTGCACTACAGGGGTGTCAGTACGCCCCGCGTGCCGGCGGGTAGCCGTAGCCGCCGGCCGCGGGCGCCGGTGCCGTGGCGTGGGCCTCGCGGTCGTAGAACGGGCGGGTGCTGGCGCGCAGCCACATCGCCACCGGGTCGTGCTCGTCGGACAGCGCGACCGTCGACACCGGCAGGCCCTCGGGGACGGCCGTGACGGACTGCTGCATCATCGCGCGCACCGAGTCGACGGCGGGCGGCGAGGTGTCGTAGACGTCCAGGCCGATCGCCAGGTACGGGGCGCCGAGGGAGGGCTGCACCCAGGCGCGGCGCAGGGAACGCACGGCGGGGGTGCGGTGCGCGTTCTGCGTGAGCAGGGCGTAGAACTGCGGGATCTCGATGGCCGGTTCCGACAGCCTCAGGGGGCCCGCGGGCTGGCGCTCCAGGCCGGCGGCGATGCGGCGCAGGTCCGGCCAGGGGATGCCGACGCCGCCGCCGGGGGCGTGCGGATTGAGCCACAGGCCGTAGTGACCGGGGTAGAGGGCGCGGGCCACGTCGGCGCCGTCGATCACCTCGTAGGAGCGGGTCCAGCCGCTGGCCGAGAGTTCCTGGGCCGAGGTGACGCAGGGCGCGTAGCCGTGGCCGTCCACCTCCATGGTCGCGTACTGGGCGTCGGGCGAGCCGGCCTGGCCCTGCCACAGCAGCATCCAGACCCTGCCGGTGGACGGGGTCGCGAGCGCCTGCAGGAGCGCCTCGTAGGCGTCGTAACGCCCGGGCGTCACCTGGCGCAGCATGTGCTCGACCTGGCCGGCCGCGGTGCCGCTCGCGCTCACCCCGCTCACCCTTTACCGCCCCTTCGCTGACGATGTGCTCCGCATATGAAACCAGGTTAGGCGGGTCCGCTGACAGCCGGTGCGGGGTGGCTGCCGCCGGCCGCGGTGTCCAGGAGCTCGGGGTCTGCTGCCGGTCGGCGGGCGCGGGTCGTTCATGGCCGGGCGCCCAGTTCCCCGCGCCCCTGAGGGGGCGCCCTTGACGGGACGCCCTGCTCAGTAGCCGTGCTGGTAGAACGGCCGGACCTGTTCCCTCATCCACTCGGCCACCGGGTCATCGGTCACGTCCAGGAGGACGAGGTTGACCGGCCAGGGGACCGCCGCCTTGGCCAGGGCGCGGCCCAGGGCGTCCATGGGGAGGGCGCGGAGGTCGCCCTCCCACTGGGAGAGTTCCACGCCGACGAACAACACCGGGTCCGCCGTCTCGATGGCGGCGAGGCAGCGGCGTGCCGTACGGACCACGCCGATCCCCGCGAACTCGGCGGACGCGGCGGCGAGGAAGTCCACCGGGTCGTCCTGCCAGTCCGGCTCGAAGAGGCGGACGCGGCCGCCGCTCGCGGGGCCGTCCAGCGGGGTGCGTCCGACCCGGCACAGTTCGGCCACCGCGTCGGGCGGCAGGGGTATGCCGACCACGCCCTCCGGGTTGACCGCGATGCCGACCTGCGGGGGCAGCCCGCGGGCGAACTCGACGGCGGGCGCGATCGTGTACGACATGTGGCCGCCCGCGACGTGGCGGAACTGCTCCTCCGAGCTGAACACCGGGACGTACGCCTGGCCCTCGATCTCCAGGGTGGGCAGGTCGAGGGGGCCGCTGTGCGGGCCGCCGCCGTTCGGCAGCGGCACCCACAGGAAGCTGCGGCCGAGCACCTCGATGATCCGGCCGCCCGCCGCGGGCATGCCGAGGGAGGCGGAGAGCACCTCCTCCAGTTCGTTGCCCGGCCATCCGCCGTGCGGATGGGGGTGCGCCTGTGCCGGGAAGTCCGGGGGGAAGCCCGCGGGAAGGTCCGCCGGGAAGTCCATCTGCCTCATCACCTGCCGAGTACCTCTGGTGTGGCGAAAAGGCTAACGGGTGCACGGACCGGGCGATTCATTCCGCTCCTTCCGCCCAGTCCGCGAAGTCGATCCGGCGCAGCACGTCCGCCGCGTCCCGGTCGAGCAGGACCGCCGAGCCGCAGCCCTCCGGGAGCCGGCCCCCCTCCACGGCGCGCAGCAGGTGCCGGGTGGCGCGACGGTGCCGCAGGAAGGCGTACCGGGAGACGCCTCGGCCACGCTGCCGCTGGCCGTCCAGGGCGGTGTCCTCGGCGACGTCGAGCAGGACCAGGTGCAGGGTGCCGCCGCGGCGCCGGGCCTCGCGGGCCAGCCAGGTACGCACCCACGTCTGGGTGCCGCAGTCGTGCACGACGACCCCGGTGCCGGCACGCAGGGCGCGGCGCAGGCCCGCGTAGTGCGCCAGGCGGACCAGGGGGCGGTAGACCGCGTACGGCAGGAACCGGGCCAGGCGCGCGTCCCAGCGGTCGCGGGTGTCCTGGGAGTCGACGCATGCGCCGCGCACCGCGCGCCGCATGAGTGTGGACTTGCCGCTGCCGGGCAGGCCGGTGACCACGACGAGGTCGCGGACGCCGAAGGTGAGCCCGTACGGACTGCGGCCCCCGCGGTCGCGCAGATCCCGGACCACCGGCGCCGGCACCGGTGCGCCGGCAGCCCGGGCCGGGGCTCCGGGCTGCCGGGGTACCGCGACACCCGTGGTCGTGGCGTACGCCGTCGTCCTGTTCACCGTGATCGTCCTCCCTTGCGGTCAGGAAGTCCCATCCCCGCCGAATGTAAAGAGAAGGTAATGGAAGACGTCTTGCGATTTCGTGCGCGTACCGCCACAAGCCGGTTACAGATACGACCGGAAGCCGGTCGCCGGCGTGGCCGGAGCCCGTACGGACGCCGCGGGAACCGGTCCCGGCGCGACCCTGATCCGTCCCCCGGCGCGACCCGAAGCCCGTCCCCGGCGTGACCCGAAGCCGTCCCCGGCACGACCTTCAGCCCGTCCCGCCAGGGCCCGAAGCCGTCCCCGGCACGACCTTCAGCCCATCCCGCCACGGCCCGAAGCCGTCCCCGGCGTGACCCGAAGCTAGTCCCGGCGCGCCCCGAAGCCCGTCACCGACGCGGCCCGGGACCGGTTGCCCATGCGGCCTGCCGCGACCGGGCGAGGCGTGCAATGATGTGCGCGCCAACTGCATACCGGCCGCTTGAATCCGCGCGGGAGAGTTCCGGGGACGTACGGGGTACGTACGTGGGCCCGGGCGCCGAAGGAGCAAGTCCCTCCCTTGAATCTCTCAGGCCCCGATACCGCGCGGGCGAGGCACATCTGGAAAGCGGGCCGCTTCGCCGTGGCTCCACCCAAGGTGCAAGCCGTGACGACCCGCCGCGCGGGGGCGTTCATGGCGAACCTCTCAGGTTCCGATGACAGATGGGGAGGACCGACCTCGCCCGTCCTGCCCTGCCTTGGGAGCACAACCGATGAGCAGTAGTAGCCCCCTGCGCCGTACCGCGCTCGATGCCCTGCATCGTTCGCTCGGCGCGACGATGACCGACTTCGCCGGCTGGGACATGCCCCTCAGGTACGGCTCCGAGCGCGACGAGCACGTCGCCGTCCGCACCAAGGCGGGGCTGTTCGACCTGTCGCACATGGGCGAGATCACGGTGACCGGCCCCGAGGCGGACCGGTTCCTCAACCAGGCGCTGGTCGGCGACATCGCCTCCGTCCGTGTGGGCCGCGCCCGCTACACCATGATCTGCCGGGAGGACGGCGGCATCCTGGACGACCTGATCGTCTACCGGCTCGCCGACGCGCAGTACATGGTCGTGGCCAACGCCTCCAACGCCCAGGTGGTGCTGGACGCGCTGACCGAGCGCGCCGCGGGCTTCGCCGCCGCGGTCCGCGACGACCGGGACGCCTACGCGCTGATCGCCGTCCAGGGCCCCGAGTCCCCCGGCATCCTGAAGTCCCTCACCGACGCCGTCCTCGACGGCCTGAAGTACTACGCGGGCCTGCCCGGCACGGTCGCGGGCGTCCCCGCCCTCATCGCGCGCACCGGCTATACCGGCGAGGACGGCTTCGAGCTGTTCGTCGCGCCCGAGCACGCCGAGCAGCTGTGGCGGGCGCTGACCGAGGCCGGCGCGCCCGTCGGTCTGATCCCCTGCGGGCTCTCCTGCCGGGACACGCTGCGCCTGGAGGCGGGCATGCCGCTGTACGGGCACGAGCTCAGCACCTCGCTGACGCCCTTCGACGCCGGGCTCGGCCGGGTGGTGAAGTTCGAGAAGGAGGGCGACTTCGTCGGGCGCGCCGCGCTGGAGGAGGCCGCGTCCCGTGCGCAGGAGAACCCGCCGCGCGTCCTCGTCGGCCTGGTCGCCGACGGCCGGCGCGTGCCGCGGGCCGGATACCCGGTCGTCGCGGGCGGCGAGGTGATCGGCGAGGTCACCTCCGGGGCGCCCTCCCCCACGCTGGGCAGGCCGATCGCGATGGCGTACGTCGACGCCGCGCACTCCGCGCCGGGCACACCCGGGGTCGGGGTGGACATCCGGGGCAGCCACGAGCCCCACGAGGTCGTGGCGCTGCCGTTCTACAAGCGCCGGAAGTAGCCACTCGGCGGGCGGGTGACGCGATCCCGCGCACCTCCGCCGTGCTCACGCACGTCTCCAGAAGTACTCCCTTCACCACCACTCCCCCGCGTACAGGAGAATCCAGGCCATGAACAACCCCCAGCAGCTCCGCTACAGCAAGGAGCACGAGTGGCTGTCGGACGCCCAGGACGGCGTTGCGACGGTCGGCATCACGGAGCACGCGGCCAACGCCCTCGGCGACGTCGTCTTCGTCCAGCTCCCGGAGGTCGGCGACACGGTGACCGCGGGTGAGACCTGCGGCGAGCTGGAGTCGACCAAGTCGGTCAGCGACCTGTACTCCCCGGTCACCGGCGAGATCACGGAGGTCAACGAGGACGTGGTCAACGACCCGTCGCTGGTGAACTCCGAGCCGTTCGAGGGCGGCTGGCTGTTCAAGGTGCGCATCTCCGAGGAGCCGGCCGACCTGCTGTCCGCCGACGAGTACGACGCCCACATCGCCGGCTGAGAACGGACCCGCAGATGACCCTCCTGAACACGCCCCTGCACGAGCTCGACCCGGATGTGGCCGCCGCGGTCGACGCCGAGCTGCACCGGCAGCAGTCCACCCTGGAGATGATCGCCTCCGAGAACTTCGCCCCGCTGGCGGTCATGGAGGCGCAGGGCTCGGTCCTCACCAACAAGTACGCCGAGGGCTACCCGGGCCGCCGCTACTACGGCGGCTGCGAGCACGTCGACGTCGCCGAGCAGATCGCCATCGACCGGATCAAGGAGCTGTTCGGCGCCGAGTACGCCAACGTGCAGCCCCACTCCGGCGCCTCCGCGAACCAGGCGGCGCTGTTCGCCCTCGCCCAGCCCGGGGACACCATCCTCGGTCTGGACCTGGCGCACGGCGGTCACCTGACCCACGGCATGCGGCTGAACTTCTCCGGCAAGCAGTTCGACGTGGTCGCGTACCACGTGGACGAGACCGGCCTGGTCGACATGGCCGAGGTCGAGCGGCTCGCCAAGGAGCACCGCCCGAAGGTGATCATCGCCGGCTGGTCGGCGTACCCGCGACAGCTCGACTTCGCCGAGTTCCGCCGGATCGCCGACGAGGTCGAGGCGTACCTCTGGGTCGACATGGCGCACTTCGCCGGCCTGGTCGCGGCGGGACTGCACCCGAACCCGGTGGAGTACGCGGATGTGGTCACCTCCACGACCCACAAGACCCTCGGCGGACCCCGCGGCGGCATCATCCTGGCGAAGAAGGAGTTCGCGAAGAAGCTGAACTCCTCCGTCTTCCCGGGCTTCCAGGGCGGCCCCCTGGAGCATGTGATCGCGGCCAAGGCGGTGTCCTTCAAGGTCGCCGCGTCGGAGGAGTTCCGCGAGCGCCAGCGCCGTACGGTCGAGGGCGCGAAGATCCTCGCCGAGCGGCTGACGGCCGCCGACGCCCGCGAGGCCGGGGTGAACGTTCTGACCGGCGGCACGGACGTGCACCTGATCCTGGTCGACCTGCGCGACTCCGAGCTGGACGGGCAGCAGGCCGAGGACCGCCTGCACGAGGTCGGCATCACGGTCAACCGCAACGCGGTCCCGAACGACCCGCGCCCGCCGATGGTGACCTCCGGTCTGCGCATCGGCACGCCCGCCCTGGCCACCCGCGGCTTCACGGCCGAGGACTTCGCGGAGGTCGCGGACGTCATCGCCGAGGCGCTCAAGCCGTCCTACGACGCCGAGGCGCTGAAGGCCCGGGTGAAGGCCCTGGCCGACAAGCACCCGCTGTACCCGGGTCTGAACAAGTAAGTCACTTTTGCGGGGCACCGCGCACACTGGGAGTACCGGCGTGCGCGGTGCCCGCATCCCTGTACCGCCTTTCGCACCACCCCCGTATTGAGGAGTCACCCGTGGCCATCTCGGTCTTCGACCTGTTCTCGATCGGCATCGGCCCGTCCAGCTCCCACACGGTCGGTCCGATGCGCGCGGCGCGCATGTTCGTCCGTCGGCTGCGCAACGAGGACCTGCTGGCCCGGGTGGCGTCCGTGCGCTGCGAGCTGTACGGCTCCCTCGGCGCGACCGGCCACGGCCACGGCACCCCGAAGGCGGTCCTGCTCGGCCTGGAGGGTGCCTCCCCGCGCACGGTGGACGTCGAGAGGGCCGACGAGCGGGTGGAGGAGATCAGGGCGGCGGGCCGCCTGAAGCTGCTCGGCGAGCACGAGATCCCCTTCTCCTTCGACGACGACCTGGTCCTGCACCGCCGCAAGGCCCTGCCGTACCACGCCAACGGCATGACGATATGGGCGTACGACGCTTCCGGCGCGGAGCTGCTCTCCAAGACGTACTACTCGGTCGGCGGCGGCTTCGTCGTGGACGAGGACGCGGTGGGCGCCGACCGCATCAAGCTCGACGACACGGTCCTGAAGTACCCCTTCCGCACGGGCGACGAGCTGCTGCGTCTGACGAAGGAGACGGGCCTGTCGATCTCCTCCCTGATGCTGGAGAACGAGCGGGCCTGGCGCGGCGAGGAGGAGATCCGGGTCGGCCTGCTGGAGATCTGGCAGGTGATGCGGGAGTGCGTGGCGCGCGGCATGTCCCGGGAGGGCATCCTGCCGGGCGGTCTGAAGGTGCGTCGCCGCGCGGCCGTCACCGCGCGCCAGCTTCGCGCCGAGGGCGACCCGACGGCCCGCGCGATGGAGTGGATCACGCTCTACGCGATGGCGGTGAACGAGGAGAACGCGGCCGGCGGCCGGGTCGTGACCGCGCCCACGAACGGCGCCGCGGGCATCATCCCGGCGGTCCTGCACTACTACATCAACTTCGTGCCCGGCGCGGACGAGGACGGGGTCGTCCGCTTCCTGCTCGCCGCGGGAGCGATCGGCATGCTCTTCAAGGAGAACGCGTCCATCTCCGGCGCGGAGGTCGGCTGCCAGGGCGAGGTCGGCTCGGCCTGCTCCATGGCTGCGGGCGCGCTGGCGGAGGTGCTGGGCGGCACGCCGGAGCAGGTGGAGAACGCGGCCGAGATCGGCATGGAGCACAACCTCGGCCTGACCTGCGACCCGGTCGGCGGTCTGGTCCAGATCCCGTGCATCGAGCGCAACGGCATGGCCGCGGTGAAGGCGGTCACGGCGGCCCGCATGGCGATGCGCGGCGACGGCTCGCACAAGGTCTCCCTCGACAAGGTCATCAAGACGATGAAGGAGACCGGCGCGGACATGAGCGTCAAGTACAAGGAGACGGCGCGGGGCGGGCTCGCGGTGAACATCATCGAGTGCTAGGGAAGTAGTCCCTGACCAGCGCGTTCGTGTCTTTCAGCGCTGTCGGGTCCTTTCCTGCCTACGCGGCGGAAAGTCCCTGGAACCTCCCTGGGACAGGCGTGAAAGTCCCTGAGAAGTCCCTGGGACAGGCCGACTCACCAGCCCCGAGCGCGCTTCGATTACGCCGTCTCGCGCATGAACATCGTCCCGCCCACCGAAGCTGTCGCCCGTCACGTAAGCACAATCCTCGCCGGAGCCGGGCTGCACGGCCACAAGTACGCCCTCGATGCGATCGTGGCCGCCACCGCACTCGTCTCACCCTCCCCGGTGACGGTTCTGACCTCGGACCCCGAGGTCCTCCTCATGCTGTGCGGCCCCGGCGTCCACGTCTTCAACGTGAGGACGACGGTTCAAGACTCAGTGAGCCGGCTGCCTCGTCTGTGCGTTGCTGAGGCCACGGCGGTACCGAGCAGTGCTCGGCGGGTCCGGAGCCGTCTCTCGTTCAACACGGCCAGAATGTAAGGGATCCCTTCCATCAAGTCAGGGACGCTTGACTCCATGGAAAGGAGACCTTACATTCCTCGCATGGCAAAGCAGGTACAGCAGGACCATGTGACGCGCGCGGCCCGCCGCGCTGTACTCATCGACGGCATACCCGTGTCCGCTTTGGGCGTGATAGCCCTGGCTCTGGGCAGCAACCCCCATCAGAGCACCGCCCAGAAGGCCTGGTGGATCGCGACCACCGCCGTCTTCACCCTCGCGATCGCCTGGGTGCTGCTGCGGGCATTCCGGCGCGCGGACGAGTACCTGCGCCGGATTCAGCTGGAGAGTATGGCCATCGCTTTCGCCGCAGTCCTCGTGGGGCTGCAAGTGGCCACTCTGCTCGATGCCGCAGGTGTCATCCAGCTCCATCAGCTCGCGCAATTGATCCTCCTCGGCGGCGTGGCAATCTGGATGACGATCGCGGACTTGCGTACCCGCCTGAACCGGTGAGGGCGCGTTGTGAAGAACCGACTACGCGAACTGCGTGCAGCTCGCCGGTGGAGCCAGGCCGACCTGGCCGACCGGTGCCAAGTCTCTCGGCAGGCCATCAACGCCATCGAAACCGAGCGGTACGATCCCAGCCTGCCTCTGGCGTTCACCATCGCCGACGTCTTCGGCCTGACCATCGAGGAGATCTTCCGTCCTGACCGGACGGAAACGACGGACAAGCCTGCCTGATATCGAGCCTTCTCATGCCCCTGCCTTGCCTCACAGTGAGTCCGCACATGCCCGCGGGGCTCGCGGTCGACGCCCTCGCGTGCCGCCCGCGTCACGTCCGGGCCAGCAGCAGGTCCTCCCCCGTTGACGGGCGCAGGCCGTCGGGGCGGTCGGTGAAGTAGCGCTCGGTGTGCGAGGCGCCCGAGATGTGCCGGGCGTCCTGGAAGCCGGCTGCGCGGGCCAGGTTCAGCATTTCGCGCGGGGTGTAGAAGCTGAGGAACGGCGTGCCCGATGCCCGTGCCCCCGCCTCGCTCGCCCTCAGGCCGGGGCGGTCGGCCTCGGCGACGAGGTCTTCCGGGAGCAGGAAGGTCAGGGCCAGGGTCGAGCCGGGTGCCAGCGCGGCGATCTGGCGCAGGGTGGCCGCGGTGGCCTCCTTGGTGAGGTACATCGTGACGCCGGTGGAGGCGATGACCGCCGCACGGCCGGGATCGAAACCGGCCGCGGTGAGCCGCTCCAGCCAGGAGCCGACGCCCGCTTCGAAGTCCACCGGCACCAGGTGCAGCCACTCCGGGACGCCGAGGCCGAGTTCGGCCAGGCGGCGGCGCTTCCAGGCCTGCGGGCCCGGCCGGTCGACCTCGAAAACCCGCAGCCGGGAGGCGGTGTCCGGCTTGCGCTGGGCGAAGGTGTCCAGGCCTGCGCCCAGGATGACGTACTGGTCGACGCCGCGGTCGGCCTGCTCGGCGACCAGGTCCTCGACGAAACGGGCGCGGGCCACGATGGCAGCACGGAACGCCCTGGTGGCGTCCGGGTCCATGTCCGGGCGGTCGCGCCAGTCCGGCTCGGGGTCCGCGAGCCGCAGGCCGATCTCGTCCTCGAACACATGGGGCGGCGGGTCGACCTGGACGTGCATCGCCCGCCACAGGGCGCACCGTACCGCCGTGCCGTCCGGCGCCTCGGTCCGCTCGCCGGTCACGACTGGTCCTTCCGGGGGGCCTGAAGGCTCCACAGCCGTCCGTCGGGGTCGCGGACCGTCATCATGCGGGTCCCGAAGTGGGTGTCCTCGAACGGCGTGACCACCTCCACGGCGGGATCGGCGTGGAACGCGTCCGCGTCCGGCACCTTGAACACGATCTCCGTGCGCGGCTCTCGGTCCTCGGGGATCTCGGCGATGAAGACGGACGGGCCGTCACCGTTGCGGAACTGCCCGGAGTTGTGGTCGGTCGCGAACTCCAGGTCGTAGCCCAGGGCTTGGAAGAAACGCGCCGCCCTGCCCCAGTTGTGCGTCTCCAGGAACACCGCTTCGATGCCCTCGGTCGCCATGTCAGCTCTCCCTCTCGGTCGACTGCTGTTCCTGCCGTCGGGCGTCGTCGAGGTAAGCACGCAGCGCGTCCTGGACCAGAGCCGACAAGGACATTCCCGACTCGATGGCGCGGTACTTGACCTGCTTGATCAGCCCGATCGGCAGGTACACGTTGAACTGTTTGACTTCCTCGTCACCCACGCCGTCGAGGCTAGCATGCTAGCAACCTAGCCGCACTGCGGAACGCCCGGAAGTGGTCGATGTTCCTCCAGGGGCTACCGCGCGGTAACCGCATGCTCCTACGCTGCCGCCAACTCGGTGACAGCGAAGGGGAGTTGACGCATGCGCGCAGGGAGATCGATGGCGGCGTTCGCAGGGGCCGCCGCACTGCTGGTGATGGGGCCGGGCAACGCCCACGCGGCAGCGCCCAAGTTGTCCGAGACGACGGCCATCGGCACGCACAACGCGTACGACAAGGCCAAGTACACCTACTTCGCACAGGCGTTGGACTCCGGCGCCTCGCTGCTGGAGCTGGACGTGTACGTGGACAGCATCACCCACCGCTGGCGGGTCAGCCACAGCAATCCGCTGGGCAACGACAACAACTGCGAAGCCGCCAAGACCCCGAGCGACCTGTACAGCAAGAGCCGCAACCAGGATCTCGGCGGCTGCCTGGACAACATCGCGGCCTGGAACCAGCTCCATCCCGACCACCCCCCGATCGTGTTCAAGGTCGAGATGAAGGTCGGCTTCAACAACAACGCCGGTATGGGACCGGACGAGTTCGACACGCTCGTGCGGCAGAAGCTCGGCAGCAGTGTCTACAAGCCGGCCGATCTGCTGGGTGGCACGTACGACTCGCTCGACGCGGCCGCCAAGGCGAACGCCTGGCCCGACCGCGACTCCCTGCGGGGCAAGTTCCTCTTCGAGCTGATCCCGGGCACGGTGGAGCAGGCGAACCCCGTCGACCACTACTGGACGGACCAGGAGTACGGCGACCACCTGCGCGACCTGTACGCGGCCGGGAACATCGCGCAGGCGCAGGCCTTTCCCGCGGTGCTCGGCGCGGCGGGCGGCGACCCGCGGGCGAGCCGCTGGAGTTCCGACACCTCGATCCGCCCGTGGTTCGTGTTCTTCGACGGGGACGCGGCGACGTACGTCGACAACGGCTACGACACGTCCTGGTACGACACCAACCACTACTTCCTCATCATGACGGACGCGGCCGGCGTGTCCCCGGCGATCTCGTCCACCGACCCGACGGACGCCGAGGTCGCGGCACGCCTGTCGCTGCTCGCCCACGACCACGCCAGTGTGATCACCTCCGACTGGGCGGCGAAGTCGGCGTCGGTCCTCAGTTCGGTGGCCCACCGGGGCTGACCTCCGAACGCAAGGGGCATACCACCCGTACAAAGGTGACAACAGGCATCGATCCCTGTCGGTGCCTGTTCCCCCCACCACCTCTTCAGGGAGCCCCCATGCTGCAAGGCATCGACGTCAGCGCCTACCAGTCCTCCGCGTACGACACGGACGGTCTCTCCTTCGTCTTCATCAAGGCGACGGAGGGGCGTTCGTATGTGAACCCGAAGCTCTCCGCCCAGACTAAGACCGCCCGGGACGCCGGTTGCGTGGTCGGCTTCTACCACTTCCTGTGGCCGGGCGACATCACCGCCCAGGCGGAGTACTTCGTGAGCAAGGCCCCGGAGAAGGCGGGTGATCTGCTGGCCGTCGACTGGGAGACGACCGGCGACGGGACGCACGCGAGCAACGCGGACAAGGACGCCTTCATCCGCAAGGTGAAGCAGCTCCGCCCCGACAACCGCGTCGTCCTCTACACCAACCGCCAGTTCTGGCTGACCATCGACACCACGTCCTACGCCGGGGACGGCCTGTGGATCGCCGACTACGTCACCGCGGGCAAGCCCCGCATCAAGGCCTCGTGGCGCTTCCACCAGTACACGTCGGACCCGGTGGACCGGAACGTGGCGAACTTCTCCAGCAAGGCGGCGCTCGAGCAGTGGGCGCGAGACGCCTGAGCCGCCCGCACGCCCACCCGGGCACGGGGCGGCAGGCGGGCGAAACGCGGTGAGGAAACGCCTACGCGCGGAACTCCGCGGGGCGTTCGGGCGACGCCTGTTCCAGCGCCTTGCCGACCTCGGCCAGGCCGGCGCGCAGGCCGTAGACCGGGGTGCCGGGCTGCTGGCGCCAGGAGTCGTCGATGCCGCCCGCGTCGACCGTGTCGAAGCCCAGTTCCTCGATCAGGGCCCTGACCTTCGCCTTCGCCGATTCGTCGTCGCCCGCCACCGGCAGCGCCATGCGGTCGGGCGCACCGGCCGGACGGGGACGGTCCAGGATGTCCTGGGCGTAGGTGCCGTTGAAGGCCTTGATCACGGGGTGGCCGATCTGCCGTTCGGTCCAGCGGCTCTCGGTGAGGCCCTCGTCCTCGATCGCCGCGATCCTCCCGTCCCGCTGCTGGGGGTAGTAGTTGCCGGTGTCGATCACGGCGACGTCCTCCGCCGCGCCGTCCAGCAGCCCGGACGGCAGGTCCGGTACGGCCTTCACCGGGATGGTGATCACGACGACCTCGGCGCCGCGGGCCGCCTCCTGCACCGTGACGGGGGTCGCGCCCGTCTCCTTTGCGAGTGCGGTGAGCGTGTGCGGGCCGCGGGAGTTGGCGACGGAGACGTCGTGGCCGAGGGCGGTGAGCCGCCGGGTCAGGTTGCCGCCGATGTTGCCCGCTCCGATGATGCCGATCTTCATGACGTGCCTCGCCCTTCCGGGGGTCGGTGTCCGTGCACAGCGTCTGCCGGTAGAACAACCCCCGGACGCGCCGGGCCATTCCGGCGCGTGGCGAACGGGTGACGTCAGATCCTCACGGCGATCTCGCCCGTGTGCCCGGTGGACTCCCTGAGGCGGTGGGCGCCCGGATGCGGTCGAGACCGCCGAACGACGACCTGCCGAGAGAGAGCGGGGTGGCGCCGGAGCCGTACCGCCGACGGGCTTCCTAGGGCTGCGCCCGCAGCAGGCCGAGGGTCTCCTGAAGCTCCTCGCGCAGTACGGCGCCGGCCGCCTCCGCGTCCCCGTCCGTCACGGCCCGTACGAGGGCCGCGTGGGTGTCGTCGCCCGTGTTCGCGTCCTGGTCGCGCAGGCGGGTCAGGGACAGCATGGCGATGAGCGCTTCGCGCAGGGCGGGGGTGAACTCGGCGAACAGGTCCGCCAGGACGGGGTTGTGCGCGGCGGCGACCACCGCCGTGTGCAGGGCGATGTCGGCGTCGACGAACGCGGCGTCATCGGCCGCCGAGGCCGTGCGCCGGCCCTCCAGGGCGGTCGCCATCGCCGTGATGTCGTCCGGGGTGCGGCGGTGCGCGGCCAGGCGGGCCGCGTGGACCTCGACCGCCATGCGGACCTCGTAGACGTCCGTCACCGCCGCCCGCCGCAGCCTGGTGGGCCAGTCCTCGACGGGCTCGGTGGCGACGACGAAGACGCCGGACCCGTGGCGCGGCTGCACCAGCCCGGCGCCGGCCAGCGCGCGCAGCGCCTCCCGCACCGTGGAGCGGCCCACGCCGAGTTCCTTGGCGAGGGTGGTCTCGCCGGGCAGCCGGGTGCCGACCGGCCAGTGGCCACCGGTGATCTGCGCGCGCAGCCGGTCCGCGGCCTGTTCGACCAGCGGACTGGGGCGGACGGCGTCGAGCGGCATGGCGGAATCACCAACTTGTCTGAGGAGTAAAGCGGTTCGCACTTGTCTGAGGAGCTGAGCAGTGGATAGCGTACCGGCATGACGCTCCGTGGTCTCCTTCTCGGCTGCCGCGGCGGGGTTTGATGCGACCGGCGCCCCGCCGCGGGGTGCCGTGCTGCCGGTCACCGTCCGACCGAGCCGAAGGGCAGCAGCAGACGATGACCACCCTTGACGAGACGCCCGCGTGGAATCCGCAGCGTCCCGGCCCCATGCCGTACTTCCGGTACCGCTCCTTCCACGAACGTGTGCACGTCCCCACCGGGGAGCGGAGCTGGCCCTCCGCCCGCATCGAGCGCGCACCCCTTTGGGTCCCCGTCGACCTGCGCGACGGCAACCAGGCGCTGGCCGAGCCGATGGACACGCCTCGCAAGCGCCGCTTCTTCGACCTGCTGGTCGCCACCGGGTTCAAGGAGATCGAGGTCGGCTATCCGTCCGCGAGCCGAACCGACTTCGACTTCGTGCGCCACCTGGTGACCACCGGTGCCGTCCCGGACGACGTCACGCCGGTCGTCTTCACGCCGGCGCGCCCCGATCTGATCGACACCACGTTCGACGCGATCGAGGGGCTGCCGAGGGCCGTCGTGCACCTGTACATCGCGACCTCGCCGGTGTGGCGCGAGGTGGTGCTCGGCCGGGACCGGGCCGAGGTGCGGCGGACCGTGCGGGAGGCGGCGGCGCACATGGCGCGGCGCGCGGAGCGGATGACGTCCTCCTACGTCCGCTTCCAGTTCTCCCCGGAGACGTTCAACCTCACCGAGCCCGACTTCGTCCTCGAACTGTGCGACGGGCTCACCGAGTTGTGGGACGCGAGCCCGGACCGTCCGGTCACCCACAACCTTCCCGCGACCGTCGAGATCGCCACCCCGAACGTCTACGCCGACCAGATCGAGTACGTGCACCGGCACCTCGCCCGCCGGGACGCCGTGATCCTGTCCGTGCATCCGCACAACGACCGCGGCACGGGCGTCGCCTGCGCCGAGCTCGCCGTACTGGCCGGTGCGCAGCGCGTGGAGGGCTGCCTGTTCGGTAACGGCGAACGCACCGGCAACGTCGACCTGGTGACCCTGGCCCTGAACCTGTACGCCCAGGGGATCGACCCGATGCTCGACTTCCGGGACCTGGACGCGGTCCGCGCGACGGTCGAGCACTGCAACCGGCTCCCGGTGCACCCGCGCCACCCGTACGCCGGCGATCTGGTGCACACCGCCTTCTCCGGCACGCACCAGGACGCGATCAGCAAGGGGTTCGACCACCACGCGCGGATGGCGGCCGAGTCGGGGGTGCCCGAGGGCGAGGCCCCGTGGGCGGTGCCGTATCTGCCGATCGACCCCGCCGACGTGGGACGTTCGTACGAGGCGGTGATCCGCGTCAACTCGCAGTCCGGCAAGGGCGGGGTGGCGTATCTGCTGCGCACGCACGCGGGCATCGACCTGCCGCCCCGTATGCGGCCCGACTTCTCCCGCGTCGTCCAGGAGGCCACGGACGACAGCGGGCGGGAGGCGACGCCCAAGGAGGTGTACGAGCTGTTCCGGACCGTCTACCTGGACGAGGGCGAGGTGCGGCTCGCCGCCTGGTCCGCGCACCCGGACGCCTCCGGCACCCACCGTTTCGTCTGCACCCTGGAGACCGACGCCCGCTCCGGTGACCACGAGGGCACCGGCAGCGGCGCCCTGACCGCCTTCGTCGACGCGCTCGCGGGGGCCGGGTACGGGGTCGAGGTGCTGGACTTCGCCGAGCAGGCGGGCGTGGACGGGGAGGTGGTCGCCTACGCGGAGTGCCGGGTCGACGGCACCACGGTCTGGGGTGCGGGCCGGGACGCCTCATCCCTCGGGGCGTCGGTCCGGGCGGTGCTCTCCGCGGTGAACCGGGCGGTGCAGCGGTGACGGAGGTGCTGCGGGCGCAGGACGTCGACGTCGTACGGGACGGGCGGGCGATCCTCCAGGAGGTGTCCCTGACCGTCCGGGCCGGCGAGCACTGGGCCCTGCTCGGCCCGAACGGCGCGGGCAAGTCCACGCTGCTCGGCCTGCTGGGCGCCCTGATCCACCCCACCCGCGGCACCGTGGAAGTCCTCGGGCACCGTCTGGGACGCGTCGACCTGCGGGAGCTGAGGTCCCGTGTCGGTCATGTCGACCCCCGTCATCCCCTGGCCTCGCCGTTGCGCGTGCGGGACGTGGTGCTGACCGGGCTGACCAACTCGGTGGAGCCGCTGCCCCGATGGCGGCCGGCACCGGAACAGGAGGAGCGGGCCGATCGGCTCATCCGGACCCTGGGACTCGCCGACCACCGCGAGGCGCGCTGGCCCACGCTCTCCCAGGGCCAGCGCGGCCGGACCCTGATCGCCCGCGCCCTCATGCCGCAGCCCCGGCTCCTGCTGCTGGACGAACCGGCCACCGGCCTCGACCTGCCGGGCCGGGAGCAACTGATCGGCGCGCTGGAGGAGCTGCGGCCGGCCCATCCGCGGCTGGCGACGGTCCTGGTCACACACCACCTGGAGGAGCTGCCGCCGGGCACCACGCACGCCGTGCTGCTGCGCGAGGGCCGGGTGCTGGCCCGGGGCCCCGTCGCCGAGGTGCTGACCGGTGACCAGGTCGGCAAGTGTTTCGACCTGCCGCTCACGCTGGAACGACGGGACGGGCGCTGGGCCGCGCGGATCCGGCGGTGCGCATGACGAAGGGGGCGCCGGTCCGTACGCACCGGCGCCCCCCTCATCGCGTCACTTGTTCAGGTGCGTCCAGAACTCGTCGAACGACAGCACCTTGTCGCCGTTGAGGTCCCGGGACTTGATGATGGCCTCGGCCACCGCCTCGGTGACGTTCCAGTCGCCCCCCTGGGCCAGGGCGCTCTTGAACTCGGCGGCGGTGATGAAGCCGTCACCGTCCGCATCGATCCGCTGGAACTGCTTGCGTGCTTCCTCGATGTCCGCCACCGATCCGCCCCTTTGTGTCGCGTTCGTTCTGTCGTGTCGTCGTACTGACGCAGGTCAGACTAACGGGCCGCGCGTGCCCTCAGCGCGGCGACCACCCAGGCGAACTCCTCCTGGTGCGGAGGCTGGGGCCGGTCATTGACGATGGACAGCAGTTCCCGGTAGCGGGCGACCCGCTCGTCGAAGGCCGTCTCCATGCGCTCCAGCACGGCGGCCCGGTCGGCGTCGCCGTAGAGGTCCCTGAGTACCGCGTCGGCCTCGGGCGCCTCCGGTGCGATGCCCCGCTCCCGGGCCCCGCCCGCGAGTTCCACGAGACGTTTGGCGAACCACAGGGACGCTCCCGCGGGGACGTCGGGCCCCCGGTCGGCCGCGTTGAACTCGGCCGCCTTCCGCATCTGCGCCCGGAACTCCGGGTCCTGGAGCATCTCGGCCAGCTCCACCCAGGCGTCGACCTGCTCGGGAGTCGGGTCGTCGGGCAGGTCCGCCGCCGTGCGGCGCATCCGCTCCCGGATCTCCGGGTCGACGCCGTCCAGTCCGTGGAGCATCTCGTCCACGAACTCCGCAACGATCCGCTGCCGCTCGGCCGCCGACAGCCGCGCCAGTTTGTTCATCAAGGTCGTCTCCTCCGCGTTCGAGCCTCGCCGTGCCACTGTGGACAGCACCGCCCTGGTCACCCTCAGGGCGCGGATCCGCGCGTCCAGCGCCGCGACGTGCGCGGCGGCCACCTCGGCGACCGTCCGCTCGCCCGCCAGCACCCCGCGCACGTCGGCCAGGCCGAGGCCCAGTTCGCGCAGCGTGCGGATCAGCTCCAGGCGGGCCACGGACGTGGCGTCGTACAGCCGGTAACCGCCGGTGGAGCGGGCCACCGGGGGCAGGACGCCCTCGTCCGACCAGTAGCGGATGGTGCGCACGGTCAGTCCGGTGGCGCGGGCCAGGTCGCCGATGGTGAAAAGGCCGGTGCCGTCGTCGATCACGTCTGCGAGTCTGGGCCTTCCAGTGGGTGGAGACTCAAGGAGCGTACGGCGGCGGTGGGTGTGGGCTGCCGATGGGCGCGGCCAGGCGGCTTGCCGCCGGGCCGGTGTGGGCGCAGATCGGACCGGGGAACGCCCGCAGCACGCGGGCGTTCCAGGCGGCGGGCTGTGTGCCGGTCGGCGCGGAGGCGCTGCTCCTCGCGCGGTGGGGCGTCAGCGGAAGACGCCCGTGTGGCCGAGCGAGTAGCGGCCCGGCTGCGGGTAGACGGCGAGGCCGTGCGGGCCGCTGCCGACCTTGATACGGGCCAGTTGCCGGCCGGTCTTGGTGTCGATGGCGTACACCTCGGAGTTGTAGCGGCCGGACAGCCACAGCACCGTGCCGTCCGCCGAGACGCCCCCCATGTCGGGGCTGCCGCCGCCCGGCAGGCGCCACTTCCCGGTCAGCCGGTCCCCCTTGAAGTCGAAGACGGAGATGGTGCCCTCGCCCCGGTTGGAGATGTACATCTGGCGGGAGTCGCGGCTGACGTAGAGTCCGTGCGCGCCCTTGCCGGTGGGCAGGAACGACGGCTTGGCGAAGCTGTCGCCGTCCAGGATCCACAGGCCGTCGGCGACCATGTCGGCGATGTAGAACCTCCTGCCGTCCGGGGAGACCTTGACGTCCTGCGGCATGGCGCCGTGGTGCGGCAGTTTCTGCTGGGCGACGACCTGCATCTTCTCGGTGTCGACCTTCAGCAGTTCGCCGCTGAACTCGCAGGAGACGATGAAGTAGCGTCCGTCGAGCGAGAAGTCGGCGTGGTTGACGCCGTAGCAGCTCACCGGGACGGCCTTCTTCACCTTCATGGTGTGTGCGTCGCGGAAGACCAACTGGCGGTCCTTGGAGGCCATCACCACCGCGTACTTGCCGTCCGGGGTGAAGTACAGGTTGTAGGGGTCGTGCACGGCGACCGGCTTGCCCGCCCGGCCGGTCCTCGGGTCGATGGGGGTGAGGGAGTTGCCGAGGTCGTTGTTGACCCAGAGCGTCTTCAGGTCCCAGGACGGCACCACGTGCTGGGGCTGGCGGCCGACCCGGATGGTCTCCATGACCTTGTAGGTCTTCGGGTCGATGACGGAGACCGTGTCGGAGTTGGTGTTGGGTACGTAGATCCGGGACGGGAAGTCCTTGACCACCGGGGAGAGCTGCCCGGGGCGGTCGGCGGCGTAGACGTCGTCGGGGTCGAGCACGGGCGGCATGCCCGGCAGTTGCCGGAGGGCCTGCTGCTGGGCGCGCTGGGTGGGGACCGTGGAGGCCGTGTCCCCGCCCTTGTGGTGGGGGGACCCGCTGCAGCCGGCCAGCACGGCGAGGGCGGCGCCGGCGATCAGTACGCGCTTGACGGTCGTGGGATGCATCAGCTCAGCAGCTCCGTGGTGGTCACCGCGGCCAGGCCGCGGTCTTCGAGTGCGTGCAGGATGTCGGGGAGGGCGGCGACCGTGTCCGGGTATCCGAAATGCAGGCTCACCACCGATCCGTTGCGGATCTCGTCGGTGACCTTGCGGGTGACGGCGGCGGCGCCCGGTGAGGTGTAGTCGAGCGAGTCGACGTCGTACGACAGGACGTGCGGGTAGCCGGCGCGGCGGGCCAGGCGTTCGACGAGAGGGGTGGCGCGCTGCGTCCGGGACGGGCGGAACCAGGTGCCGATGCCTCCGGTGAGGTGGCGCAGCCGTTCGGCGCATCCGTTGATCTCGGCGAACGCATCGGGCTCGGGCATGGTGTTGATGCCGAGGTGGCGCAGGGTGTGGTTGCCGAGATCGTGACCGCCCTCCAGGATGCGGCCGGCGATCGCGGGGTGCTTGTCGAGCCAGGTGCCGACCGCGAGGACGGTGACCTTGACGCCCGCCTTCTCGGCCGTGTCGAGGATCGCCGTGGCGTAGGAGGGGTCGCCCTGGCCGTGGAAGGTGAGCGCGATGCGGGCGCGGTTGCGGGGACCGTTGGCGATCTGGGCGGGCTTCCCCGGGAAGGAGCGCGGGACCGGTGTGGGCGCGGGGGCGCGCGAACCGGTGGCGGGGCGGGGGGTGTCGGTGGTGCGGGACGGGAGGTCCTTGTGGACGACGGTGTCGCCGGCGGAACAGGCGGCGGCGAGAGCGCCGGCGGCAGCGAGCCCCGCGCCCGCGCGCAGCGCCGCGCGGCGGTCGGGCACCGTGCGCGCGGTGCCCGTCTCACGGTCGGACGGGGAGGGAGGGACGGGCGTGGTCACTCTCCCCATTTAAGGACGGGTTGGTGGAGAAATCGACGATTTGACCTTTTCCTGGACGGGGCGGGTCGCGGTCACCGGTCGGGGACCCGCATCTCGAACCAGGTCGTCTTGCCGCGGGGCAGCAGGTCGACGCCCCAGCGGTCGGCGAGTTTGTCGACGAGGAAGAGGCCGCGGCCACTGAGGTCCAGCTCCTGAACGGGCATCAGGCAGGGCAGGCCGCGGGAGGGGTCCCGCACCTCGACGCGGATCCAGCCGCGGCGCCGACGCATCCGTAATCCGAAGACGCGTGCGCCGGTGTGCCGTACAGCGTTGCCGACGAGTTCGGAGACGAGCAGTACGGCGTCCTCGGTCATGCGCGGGCCGAGCCCCCAGTGGCGCAGGATCACGACCTGGGCGAGTCGGCGGGCGGTGGCGGCGGATTCGGGCCGGGACGGCAGCGGCACATCGGCCTCGGCGGGGTTTCCGAACAACTCCAGCGCCTTGAGCGCCTGTTCGTCCTCGATCGCAGGCGACCAGCGAGCCGCGGTGACACTCCCGTGCCGCCGCGACGGCTCCATACCCTCCAGCCCCGCCATGGACCCATCATGGCCGCCGGGAGGGGGGCTCGGGGTCGTTACGACGGAATGCGCCCCCCGGAAGCACACATTCATCACCATTCGACCGGCATATGCCAATCGCAACCCGGGGCCCGCCGCACCCCAACTGACCTGTGGCGACAGGCCAGTTGGGGGCAATCGCCGGATGAACCCGGCGCGAAATCTTTAAGGTTGCCTTAAGGCTTCCATAATCCGCTCCATCGGGGGACAGGCGAAAGGGCGTCCCGTCAACTGCGCGTGTATCAGCCCGACTTGCTGAACAATGCTCAGGTTACGCGCGTCCGACGGCGTTCGGAACGAACTTCGGACGAACTTCTGAGCGGACTTCCGGGCGGACTTCTCGACGGGCTTCCGCACGGGCTTCTCGACAGGCTTCCGGGCGGACTCCTAGACGAACTTCGCCTTGCCCGGTCCCTCCTCCACGAAGCTGCGCATTCCGCGCTCGCGGTCCTCGGTGGCGAACAGGCCCGCGAACCAGTTGCGTTCCACCGCGAGGCCGGTCTCGATGTCCGTCTCGAGACCGGTGTCGATCGACTCCTTGGCGGCGCGCAGGGCGATCGCCGGACCCTGCGCGAGCTTCGCGGCCCAGGCGTGCGCTTCGGCGTAGACCTGCTCGGCCGGGACGACCCGGTCGACCAGGCCCAGCGTCAGTGCCTCCTCGGCCCTGACCTGACGCCCGGTGAAGATGAGGTCCTTCGCCTTGGACGGGCCGATCAGGCGGGCCAGCCGCTGGGTGCCGCCCGCGCCCGGGATCAGCCCGAGCAGGATCTCCGGCTGCCCCAGCTTGGCGTTCTCGCCGGCGATGCGGTAGTCCGCGCACAGCGCCAGCTCGCAGCCGCCGCCCAGGGCGTAGCCGGTGACGGCGGCGACGACGGGCTTGGGGATGCGGGCCACGGCGGTGAAGGACTCCTGCAGGGCGCGGGAGCGCAGGACCATCGCGGTGTGGTCCATCACCTGCATCTCCTTGATGTCCGCGCCCGCGGCGAACACCTTCTCCCCGCCGTACAGGACCACGGCGCGCACGTCGTCGCGGCGCGTGACCTCCTCGGCGAGTTCCTTGAGCCGGTCCTGGGTGGCGACGTCCAGCGCGTTCATCGGCGGGCGGTCCAGGCGGAGGGTGCCCACGCCCTCGGCGACTTCGAGATGTACGGTCATGGGACGAGGTTAACGGCCACTAACGGCAGCGGGCCCGGTGTGCTCGCTCACAGCGGCGCACCGGGCCCGGTCACTGCCGGCCGGCGTTACTCGATCCACTCGTCCCAGGGCATGTTCCAGCCGTTGAGCCCGTTGTCGGGCGCCACCGTCCGGTCGTGGGAGTTCTTCACGATGACGACGTCACCGAGCATCGACTGGTTGTAGAACCAGGCGGCCGGCACCGAGCCGTCGTAGCCGCCCTTCACGTCGCGCAGGCCGACGCAGCCGTGGCTGGCGTTGTAGTTGCCGAAGGCGTCGCCGCCCCAGTAGTTGCCGTGGATGAAGGTGCCGGAGTCGGTCAGGCGCTGGGCGTGCGGCACGTCCTTGATGTCGTACTCACCGCCGTAGCCGACCGTTTCGCCGTTCATCCGGGTCACCACCAGGCGCTCGCTGATGACCATCTGGCCGTTCCAGGTGTCGTAGCCGGGCTTGCCCGTGGTGACCGGGATGGTCCTGAGGACCTTGCCGTCACGCCGGACGACCATCGTGTGCGCCTTGGCGTCCACGGTGGAGACCTGGCTGCGGCCGATGGTGAAGCTCACGGTCCTGGCCTGCTCGCCGTAGACGCCGGGGCGGCCCTGCACGCCGTCCAGGTTCAGGTTCACGGTGACCTTGGTGCCCGGCTTCCAGTACTCCTTGGGCCGGAAGTCGAGACGGTCGTTGCCGAACCAGTGGCCGCGGACCTCGACGGCGGGCTCGGTCTTGATGGTGATGGCCTTCTCGATGTCGGCCGGGTGGGTGATGCCCCGGCTGAACCGGACCGAGAACGGCATGCCGACGCCGACGGTCGAGCCGTTGTCGGGCGTGTAGACGCCGACGAAGGTGTTCTTCGGCGTGAGCGTGGTGAAGGACGAGTCCGCGGCGGAGGTGAGGCCCGACGCGTCCTTGGCGACCGCGTGGACCTTGTACGTGGTGGCCGAGGCCAGGTGGGTCGACGGGGCCCAGGAGGTCCCCCCGCCGGTGATGCTCCCGGCGACCTCGTGCCCCTTGGAGTCCTCGACCCGGACCTGGGTGAGTCTGCCCTTGACGGCGGACACCTTGAGGGCGCCGCTGGTGTCCACGCCCTTGGCGCCGTCCTTCGGGGCTATGGTGACGACGGCCTGCGACCGCCGGGCCGCCGCCTCGCCGGCGTCCTTGCCCTTGGCGTCGCCGCCTCCCCCTCCCCCGCCGCACGCGCTGACGCTCAGCAGGAGGGCACCGAGTATCAGCGCCGAGAACTTCTTCCCCCCACGTCCGCGCGCACCAGCCGACGCGCCCGATATCGGTCGCCCGTTCACGTTCCCTCTCCCCTCGCACGGCCTGATCGGCTCAGGCCCCCCACTCCGGCGCGTCCCGCACGCGCAGGGCGCAAATCAATCACACCCCACGACCCGATGGCTCCCCGCCGCTGTCACTGTTCAGTCCCGACTTCGGACCGCGCGAAGGCGCATCGGTGGCCGCGGGACGCGCCCCCGACGTGCCGCCGTGCCGGGCTGCCGCCCTTTCAGGGCGCTCTCCGGATTCCTCGTTCACAGCACTTGATGTTCGGCGCCGGTAAATGGTTGCGTCACCGGGGGGACAAGGCCGTGGGGAGAGCCCGATACGGCCTTCGGAAGACCGGACGGCCCCGGACACACGGTGGCGCCGCGCCGGTGCGGCAACAGGCACCAGGTGTATCGACGACTAGGGGGTGGCCCCGCCCGCTTTCCAGTCGCTCCAGTTCATGTTCCAGCCGCCGAGGCCGTTGTCGGGCGCGACCTGCTTGTCGTCGCTGTGGACCACCTCGACGACGTCGCCGACGAGGCTGTGGTCGAAGAACCAGCCCGCCGGGGTGTCCTTGCCGCCACCCTTGACGTCCCTGAGGCCCACGCAGCCGTGGCTGACGTTGGTGCGGCCGGGGGCGTCCGGAGCCCAGTAGTTTCCGTGGACGAAGGTGCCGGACTCGGTCAGGCGCAGGGCGTGCGGGACGTCCGGGATGTCGTACTCGCCGCCGAAGCCGACCGTGCGGCCGTTCATGCGGGTGACCGCGAGCCTCTCCATCACCACCATCTTCCCGTTGTACGTGGTGGTCTTCGGGGCGCCCGCGGTGATCGGCACGGTGGCGAGCAGCCGGCCGTCGCGGCGGACCCGCATGGTGTGCCGGGCCGCGTCCACGAGGGAGACCTGGCTGCGGCCGATGGTGAAGGCGACGGTCCGGTACTGCTGTCCGTAGACCCCGGGCGCGCCCTTCACGTCGCGCAGCCGGAGGCTGACGGTGACCCGGGTGCCGGGCTTCCAGTACTCCTCGGGCCGGAAGTCGAGGCGGTCCCTGCCGAACCAGTGGGGGCGGATCTCGACGGCCGGCCTGGCGGTCACACGGATGGCGCGCTCTACCGCGGCCCGGTCCTCGATCCGCCGGTTGAACTGCACGGACACGATCATTCCGGTGCCGACGGTGGAGCGGTCCTCCGGGGTGACGTACCCGATGAACCGGTGCTCGGGCACATACGTGGTGAAGGTCGCGTGACGGGCCGAGCGGCGGCCGTGGCCGTCGCGGGCCACCGCGTCGACCGTGTACTTGGCGGCGAGGGCGAGGCGGGGGCCGTCGGGCTCCCAGACGGTGCCGTCCGCCGAGAGACGGCCGGGCACCGGGGAGTCCTGGGCGTCCTGGGACCTGACGACGGTCACCGACTCCAGGCGTCCGCTCGCCGCTTCGACTCGCAGCCGCCGGTCGGCGGGCACACCCCTGCTGCCGTCCTCGGGGGAGATCCGGATGACGTCCTCCGGGGCCGGATGCTTGTCGAAGACGCCGTCGAGTCCATGGCCGGTGCAGCCGGCCAGGAGGGCCGCCCAGGTCAGTACCGCGGCCAGTGCGGCGCCCGCGCGCCGCGCGCGCATGTGTACGTGCGTCACGACGATCTCAACGACCCAGCGCCGCCCGGGAAACGTGAGTGCGAGCCGTGCACTGGGCAGAACAGGGGGGAGGGAGACGGGATCAGGGTGGGCGGCCGGGACGCCGTGCACCCATTTTCCCGTCGTTCCGCGAGCCGCGGGAGGCGTGCAGGTGTCCAGCGCAGCCGAGCAGGAGGCAGTGCAGGAGGAGCGGGCGGGCGAGGGACGGTCCACGCGCTCGGCCGCCGTGCTCAACGGCAGGCGGCGCCCGGTGCCCACGGTGCCGGTGTGGCCGGGTGCGCCGACCCCGCTCGGGGCGCGCTTCCGGGCCGGGCCGGACGGGGTCGTGGGCACCAACTTCGCGCTGTGGGCGGGGGGCGCGGAGGCGGTCGAACTGTGTCTGTTCGACGGGGCGGGGCCGGAGAGCAAAGAGACCCGGGTCCGGCTGACCGAACTGACGCACGAGATATGGCACGGTTTCGTCCCGGGCGTGATGCCGGGGCAGCGCTACGGCTACCGGGTGCACGGCCGCTGGGACCCGTGGACCGGCGCCCGCTGGAACCCCGCGAAGCTCCTCCTGGACCCGTACGCCCGCGCGGTGGACGGGGAGTTCTCCCTGCCGCCGGAGGTGTACGGGCACGTACGGGACTGGCCCGACCAGCACGTCGCCGACACCGTGCGCGACGACCGGGACTCGGCGCCGTACGTCCCCAAGGGCGTCGTCGTGCACGATGACGACGACTGGGCGGACGACCGCCGCCCGAAGACGCCGTGGGCGGACTCGGTGATCTACGAGCTGCACGTGCGCGGCTTCACCCGGTTGCACCCGGACATCCCCGAGGAACTGCGCGGCACCTACGCCGGCCTCGCGCACCCGGCGGCGATCGAGCACCTGGTGACGCTGGGCGTCACAGCGGTCGAACTGCTGCCCGTGCACCAGTTCGCGCACGAGGACCACCTGCTGCGCCGCGGCCTGCGGAACTACTGGGGCTACAACTCGATCGGCTACTTCGCCCCGCACGCCGCCTACGCCTCCACCGGCACGGCCGGCCAGCAGGTCGGCGAGTTCAAGCGGATGGTGAAGGCGCTGCACGCGGCCGGGATCGAGGTGATCCTCGACGTGGTGTACAACCACACCGCGGAGGCGGGCGAGCTGGGCCCGACGCTGTCGCTGAAGGGCATCGACAACCGCGGCTACTACCGCCTGCAGACCGACGCGCGCCGCTACGCGGACTACACCGGCTGCGGCAACACCCTGCACGTGGTGCAGCCGCACGTGCTGCGCCTGATCACCGACTCGCTGCGCTACTGGGTGACGGAGATGGGCGTGGACGGCTTCCGCTTCGACCTGGCGGCGGCGCTCGCGCGCTCCATGCACGACGTCGACATGCTCTCCCCGTTCCTCGCGGTCATCGCCCAGGACCCGGTGCTGCGCCGGGTGAAGCTGATCGCGGAGCCGTGGGACGTCGGCTCGGGCGGCTACCAGGTCGGGGCCTTCCCCCCGCTGTGGACGGAGTGGAACGACCGCTACCGGGGTGCCGTACGGGACTTCTGGCGGGGCGCACTGCCGGACGTGCGGGACCTGGGGTACCGCCTGTCGGGCTCGAGCGACCTGTACGCGTGGGGCGGGCGCCGCCCCTACGCGTCCGTCAACTTCGTGACCGCGCACGACGGTTTCACGCTGCGCGACCTGGTGTCGTACGAACGCAAGCACAACGAGGCCAACGGCGAGGGCAACCGCGACGGCTCCGACGACAACCGCTCCTGGAACTGCGGCGCGGAGGGCGACACGGACGACGAGCGGATACGGGCGCTGCGGCGCCGGCACCTGCGGAACCTCCTGACGACCCTCCTGCTGTCGACGGGCGTGCCGATGCTGGTCGCGGGCGACGAGATGGGCCGCACCCAGCACGGCAACAACAACGCCTACTGCCAGGACAACGAGATCGGCTGGGTGGACTGGAGCCTGTCCGCCGACCCCGGCTGGCGGGCGCTGTTCGACCTGACGGCCCGGCTGATCGCGCTGCGGCACCGCCATCCGGTGCTGCGCCGCCGGGCGTTCTTCTCCGGGCGGCCTCAAGCCGCGGACGGCCTCAGGGACCTGGCCTGGTTCACGCCCCGCGGGGCGGAGATGACGGAAGGCGACTGGTACGCGCCCGCCGCGACCCTCGGCATGTATCTGTCCGGCCGGGACATACCGGGCCGCGACGCCCGGGGCGGACCCGTGGTGGACGACAGCTTCCTCGCGGTGCTGCACGCCGGGGACCGTCCGGTGAGCTTCGTGCTGCCGGGGCCGCCGTGGGCCGAACGCTACGAACTGGTCGTGGACACCTCCCGCGAGGAGCAGGCTCAGGCGCCGGGGACGGTGCACCGGGCCGGCGCGACGGTGACGGTGCCGGCCCGGTCGGTGCTGCTGCTGAAGGTCGCCGGCTGAGAACCCGGGTCACACCCCCGGCACACGGGCTGTGCGACCGTCAGCCCAGGATCCCGCGGTCATAGGCCACCGCCACCGCGGCCGCCCGGTCGCGGAGCGCGCGCTGCTTCTGGCCGCCGCTGAGCTTGCCGAACCGGGTGGTGAGCTTGAGGGGCATCAACCGATCGGCTGACCGGGTGATACGACCGGGTGACCGCCACGGTCGTACGACCCTTCGAACATGCAGGTCGTAGGACCAGCGGCGGATCGGGGCCGGGCCGAAACTCGGTGGGCAGTGTCAGTGCCGATCCGTAGGCTCGCAATGATGCCGACGACACGTGCAACCACCAGCGACCGTTCCGCCGTCCGCACTCTGCTGCGCCTGTGGCCGTATGTGCGGCCGGTGCGGCTGCGGCTGTTCACCGCGGCGTTCGTCGCGATCGTCGCCTCCTGCGTGGGACTGGTGATCCCGCTCGTCCTGAAGTGGATGGTGGACGGCCCCGTCACCGACCGGGACCCGGCGGGCGTGTGGCTCGGCGCGCTGTACCTGCTGCTGCTCGGGTTCGCCGAGGCCGGACTGTTCGGGATGCGGCGGTGGCTGGTGGCCCGGCCGCTGTCGCGGGTCGAGGCGGAGATGCGGGCGGACCTGTACCGGCACCTGCAGCGGCTGCCGGTCGCCTTCCACGACCGGTGGGCGTCGGGGCAGTTGCTGTCCCGGGGCACGACGGACCTGATGCTGCTGCGTCAGTTCCTGGCGTTTCCACTGACGTTCCTGCTGGTGAACGGCGTGACCATCCTCGTGGGTGTGGTCATCATGCTGCTCCAGGACTGGACCCTCGGGCTGGTCGTGCTGGGGCCCGGCATCCCGGTGGTCGTGATGTGCGCCGTCTTCGAACGGCGGTACGCGCTGGTGGCGCGGCGGGCGCAGGACCAGGTGGGCGATCTGACCACCGTGGTCGAGGAGAGCGTGCTCGGCATCCGGATCATCAAGGGCTTCGGGCGCCACCGCAGCCAGGCCCGGGCGTTCCGCGAACTGTCGCGGACGCTGCGCGGGACGGAGCTGGCGAAGGCGCGGCTGCTGGCGGCGATCTGGGCGGTCATCGTCACGCTGCCGGAGGTGGCTCTCGGGGCGGCTCTGGTCGTCGGGGCGGTGCAGGTCGCGGACGGCGGGTTGTCGGCGGGAACGCTGGTGGCCTTTCTCTCCACGGCTCTCGCGCTGCGGTGGCCGGTGGAGTCCATCGGCTTCCTGCTGGCGATGAGCCAGGAGGCGGCGACGGCGACGCAGCGGTACTTCGAAGTCATGGACGAGGAGCCGGAGGCGTCGAGCGTCCCGGCATCGGCGCCGGCCGGGGGCGGGTCCCGCGACTCGGCGCAGCGGGGTGCCGCCGCCGGCCGGAGCGACGGTCTGCGGTTCGACAACGTTTCCTTCCGCTACCCCGACGCACCCCCCGGCTCCCCGCCCGTCCTGGACCGTATCGACCTCCACGTCCGCCCCGGCGAGACCATGGCCCTGGTCGGCGCCACCGGCAGCGGCAAGACCACGCTCACCGCGCTCATCCCCCGCCTGCACGAGGTGACCTCGGGACGCATCACCCTCGACGGAGCCGACATCACCGCCATGTCCCGCCGGGAGCTGCGCTCCATGGTGGCCGTCGCCTTCGAGGAACCCACGCTCTTCTCCGCCACCGTCGCCGACAACGTCCTCATGGGCGCCCCCGAAACCGCCGGCGAGAAGGAGCTGGAGCGCGCCCTCGCCATCGCCCAGGCCGACTTCGCCCACGCCCTCCCCCAGGGCACCCGCACCCAGGTCGGCGAGCAGGGTCTGAGCCTGTCCGGCGGCCAGCGGCAGCGCCTCGCGCTGGCCCGCGCCGTCGTCGGCAGCCCCCGCTTCCTGGTCCTGGACGACCCGCTCTCCGCCCTCGACGTGCACACCGAGGCCGCGGTCGAGGCCGCCCTGCGCCGCGTGCTCGACGGAACGACCGCCCTGGTCGTCGCGCACCGCCCGTCCACCGTCCTGCTCGCCGACCGCGTCGCCCTGCTCTCGGGCGGCCGTGTCGCCGCCGTCGGCACCCACCACGAACTGCTGCGCACCAACGCCGAGTACGCCCGTCTGATGTCCGGAGACCCCGCACACTCCGAGGACAGCGAGGAGGCCCGATGACGGCGCCCACGACGACCGCGCCGAACGACGAGGAACAGGACCGGGAGGGACCCGCCCCGGCCTCCGCCGCCTCCGGCGACCCCTTCGACCGCGACGCCCTCCCCGCGCCCCCGGGCGCCACCGCCGCCCTGCTGCGCTCGCTGCTCGCCCCGCTCAGGGCGCGTACCGCCCTGGCCTGCGTCCTGCTGCTGCTCCAGCAGGCGGCGGTGCAGGTGGGCCCGCTGCTGGTGGCGTACGCCATCGACCGCGCCGTACCGGCGTTCCGGCACGGCGACCACGGACCGCTCACCGCGGTGGCGGTCGGCTATCTGCTGTCGGCGGCGGCGTCCGGCGTGCTGCAGTACGCGTTCACGGTCGCCTCCGCCCGCGTCAACCAGGACGTGCTGCTCGATCTGCGGGGCCGCATCTTCCGCCACGCGCAGGCGCTGAGCATCGACTTCCACGAGCGCTACACCTCGGGCCGGCTGATCTCGCGGTCCACGACGGACGTCGAGTCGCTGCGCGAGCTGCTCAGCGAGGGCCTTCAGGAACTGGTCACGGTCATCCTGTCGTTCGTCTACATCTCGGCGATGCTGCTCTGGCTGGACCTGGGCCTCGGCGCGGTCGCGGTGGCCTCCCTGGTGCCGCTGTACGGGCTGGTGCGGCTCTACCAGCGGCGGGCGGGGCGGGTCTTCCGCAGGCGGTCGACCGCGATCGCCGCGGTGATCGTGAAGTTCGCGGAGACGATGAACGGCATCCGCCCGGTGCGCGCGTTCCGCCGTGAGGAGGCCAACGACGCCGACTTCCGCGTGCTGAACCGGCGGCACGAGCGGACCAACGGCGACGCGCTGCTGGAGATGGCCCGCTATGTCACCGGCTCCCGTCTGGTGGCCAACACGGCGGTGGCCGGAATCGTGCTGTGGGGCGCGTACCGGGTGGCGGAGGGCTCCCTCGCGCTCGGCGTGCTGGCGGCGGCGGTGCTGTATCTGCGGCGGCTGTACGACCCCATCGACCGGCTGGGCATGTTCCTGAACTCCTACCAGTCGGCCGCGGCCTCGCTGGAGAAGATCGCGGGGCTGCTGGCGCAGACGCCGTCCGTGCCGGAGCCGGCCCAGCCCAGGGAGCTTCCGCCGTCCACCGGTGGCCGGCCGGGCCGTGAGGTGGTCTTCGAGGACGTCCGGTTCGCGTACCGCACGGGCGGCGAGGTGCTGCCGCGCTTCTCGCTGACCCTGCCGGCCGGGCAGACGGTCGCGGTGGTCGGCGCGACCGGCGCGGGCAAGTCGACGCTCGCCAAGCTGCTGGCGCGCTTCTACGACCCCACCGACGGCCGGGTCCTGCTGGACGGCGTGGACCTGCGCGACCTGGCCCTGCCCGACCTCAGGCGCGGGGTGGTGATGGTGACCCAGGAGGCGTTCCTGTTCTCCGGGACGGTCGCCGAGAACATCGCGATCGGCCGCCCGGACGCGACCCGCGAGGAGATGGAGACGGCGGCGAAGGCGATCGGCGCGCACGACTTCATCGCCGCGCTGCCGGAGGGCTACGACACCGACGTCCGCAAGCGCGGCGGCCGCATCTCGGCCGGGCAGCGGCAACTCGTCGCGTTCGCCCGCGCGTTGCTCGCCGACCCGGCGGTGCTGATCCTCGACGAGGCGACCAGTTCCCTGGACATCCCCGGTGAGCGGGCCGTGCAGCGGGCGATGGAGACGGTGCTGCGGGGCCGTACGGCCGTGGTGATCGCGCACCGGCTGTCGACCGTGGAGATCGCCGACCGGGTGCTCGTGATGGAGGGCGGCCGCATCGTCGAGGACGGCAGCCCGTCGGAACTGATCGCGGGGACGGGACGGTTCGCGGACCTGCACCGGGCGTGGCGGGACAGCCTGGCGTGAGCGCGTCCGGGGAGACCGGGAGAACGGGAGAACGGGGAGACGACACGGATGATCGACGCTTACGAGGACCCCGGCGAGCCCGACTGCCGTGGCGGCGCCCGGTACCTGTGGTGGCTGGTGACCAGGCAGCCGGGGCGGTCCGTCGCGGGGGCGCTGCTCGGCAGCGTGTGGATGGTGCTGCTGGCGGCGACGCCGTATCTGATGGCCCGTGCGGTCGACAAGGGTCTTCGCCCGGGTGACATGGGCGCCCTCGCCGGGTGGTCCGGCGCGCTGTTCGTCGTGGGGGCGTTCAACGCCTGGCTGAGCGTCATGCGGCACCGCGTGATGACGCGGGTGCGGATGGACGCCAACTTCCGCACCGTCAAGGTGGTCGTGGGGCACGCGGTGCGGCTGGGGGCCGCGCTGCCGCGGCGGGCCGGGGCCGGTGAGGTGGTCACGATCGGTGTGAGCGATGTGCAGACCATCGCCGGCGCCCTGACGGTCGTGGGGCCCGGTGTCGGGGCGGTCGTCGCCTATCTGGTGGTGGCCGGGCTGCTGCTGTCGGTCTCCGTGCGGCTCGCCGCGGTGGTCGTGCTCGGGGTGCCGGTGATCGCCCTGATCGTCGGACCGTTGATGCGGCGCCTGCAGGACACGGAGGGGGAGTACCGGGAGCGGCAGGGTGTGCTGGCCGCCCGGATCGGCGATCTCGCGGGCGGGCTGCGGGTCCTCAACGGCCTCGGCGGCAAGGGCATTTTCGCGGACGCCTTCCGCCGGGACTCCGCGCGGCTGCGGGAGCAGGGATACCGGGTCGGGGCGGTGACCAGTTGGATGCAGGCGCTCGGGGTGGGGCTGCCGACGCTGTTCCTCGCCGTCGTGACCTGGCTCGCGGCGCGGCTGGCCGCCCGCGGGGACATCACCGTGGGTGAGCTGGTGGCGGTATACGGGTATGTCGCCGTGATCGTGCGTCCGGTGGCGGCCTTGATCGACTGGGGTTACCAGGTCGCCCGTGGCGTGGTGGCCGCGCGGCGCGTCGTACGGCTGCTGCGGCTGGAGCCGGAGCCGGACGACGGCACCTGCGACGCCCCCGCGGAACCGTCCGTGCTGCACGACCCGGAGTCCGGGGTGCGGGTGGTGCCGGGGCGGCTGACCGCCCTGGCCGGGGCGCGGCCCGCGGACGCCGCGGCCGTCGTGGACCGCCTGGGCCGGTACGCCCCGTCCGCGGCGACCTGGGGCGGGGTGCGCCTGGACGAGATCCCGCTGTCGCAGGTGCGGGCGCGGATCCTGGTCGCCGACAACGAGGCCGACCTGTTCGCCGGGACGCTGCGCGAGCTGGTCGCGGGCGCCCGGGAGCCCGGGGACGTCGACGAGGCGGCGGTCGGGCGGGCGGTGCACGCCGCCGTCGCCGACGACATCGTGCAGGGCCTGCCGGACGGGCTCGGTTCGGCGATCGACGCGCAGGGACGCAACCTGTCCGGCGGCCAGCGGCAGCGCGTCCGGCTCGTGCGGGCGCTGCTCGCCGACCCGGAGGTGCTGCTGGCCGTCGAGCCCACGTCGGCGCTGGACGCGCACACGGAAGCCGCGGTCGCGGGGCGGCTGCGGGAGGCGGGCGAGGGCCGTACGACCGTGGTGACGACCACCTCCCCGCTGGTCCTGGACCGCGCGGACACCGTCCACTACCTGGTCGACGGGAAGGTCGCGGCCACCGGGAGCCACCGGCATCTGCTGGAGACGGAGCCGGGCTACCGGGCGCTGGTGGCGCGGGACACCGACACCGCCGATACCGAGGAGGTCGTGGCGTGAGCCGGGGACAGCTCCCCGTCGCCGAACCGGTCGACGTGCGGCGGGCCGCCGTACGGCTGGTGCGGGCCGACGGGCGGGCCTTCGCGGCCGTCCTGGCCCTGAACGCGGCGGCCTCCGGGACCGGGCTCGCCGGGCCGTGGCTGCTCGGGCGGATCGTGGACGAGGTGCGGGCCGGGAACGGCGTCGGTGCCGTGGACCGGCTGGCGCTCGGCATCCTGCTGTGCACGCTGGCGCAGCTGCTGCTGTCGCGCTGGGCCCGGTACGTGGGGCACCGCTTCGGGGAGCGGACCCTCGCCCGGGTGCGCGAGGAGTTCGTCGACCGGGCCCTCGCGCTGCCCGCGTCCGTGGTGGAGCGGGCCGGCACCGGGGACCTGACCGCGCGCGGCACCGCCGACGTGGCCACCGTGGGCACCACACTGCGCGACGTCGGTCCGGAGCTGCTGATCAGCACCGTGCAGGCGCTGTTCCTGCTGGGCGCGGTCTTCGCGCTCGACCCGCTGCTCGGCGCGATCGGCGTGTTCGGTCTGATCCCCATCTGGTGCGTGCTGCGCTGGTATCTGCGCCGGGCCAGGGACGGCTACCTCGCCGAGGGGGAGGCGAACTCCCAGGTCGCGGAGATCCTGGCGGCGACGGCGTCCGGGGCCCGCACGGTGGAGGCGTTCCGGCTGCACCAGCGGCGGGTCGCGACGAGCCGGGACGCGCTGGACGTCTCCCGGCGCCGGCGTCTGTACACGTTGTCCCTCAGGTCGGTGTTCTTCCCGGTGGTGGAGGTCTCCTACGTCCTGCCGGTGGCCGCGGTGCTGCTGGCCGGCGGCGTGCTGCACGCGCACGGGGTGATGAGCCTGGGGTCGGTGGTGGCCGCCGCGGTGTATCTGCAGCAGTTCAGCTCGCCGCTGGACGAGATCCTGATGCGGGTCGAGCAGTTGCAGAGCAGCGGCGCGTCCTTCGCCCGGGTGGAGGGGCTCGCCCGGGCCCCGCAGGCGGACCCGGAGGGCACCTCGGCCGTCCCGGCGGACGACCGGATCGACGTGACGGACGTGCACTACGCCTACGACCGCGGGGGCGAGGTGCTGCGCGGGGTGGACCTGACCGTGCGGCCCGGGGAGCGGCTGGCGGTGGTCGGCCCGTCCGGCGCCGGCAAGACCACCCTGAGCCGGCTGCTGGCCGGCATCGACACGCCGACCGAGGGCTCGGTGACGGTGGGCGGCGTGCCCGTCTCGTCCCTCGGCCCGGAGCGGCTGCGCCGACAGGTCGTCCTCGTCACCCAGGAGCACCATGTCTTCCTCGGGACGGTCCGCGACAACCTGCGGGTCGCCGAGCCGTCCGCGACGGACGGACAACTGTGGGCGGCGCTCGCCGCGGTCAGCGCCGACGACTGGGTGCGGGAGCTGCCGGAGGGCCTGGACACCGAGCTGGGCGGAACCGGTTGCCGCACGGACGGCTCACAGGCCCAGCAACTGGCCCTGGCCCGGGTGGTGCTGGCGGACCCGCACACGCTGATCCTCGACGAGGCCACGGCCCTGCTGGATCCGACGACGGCCCGCCACACGGAACGCGCGCTGGCGGCGGTCCTGCAGGGCCGCACGGTCATCGCGATCGCCCACCGCCTCCACACGGCCCACGACGCCGACCGGGTGGCGGTCATGGAGGACGGCCGCCTGACGGAACTGGGCACACACGAGGACCTGGTGACGGCACGGGGCGCGTACGCGGCGTTGTGGCGGACGTGGCACGGCGGGGGTGCGTCGTAGGGGCTGTCGCGGCAGCCCTTCGCGGTCGCGTCCACCCGCCGGTTGAACAGGCCGTATACCGATGAACAGTCCGTATACCGAACATGACCAACCGGCCAACGAACGATTTCCAGCCAACCTATTGATGCGCTCCTGACAATTGTCGCGCCCTCTGCCACGCTTCCCACGACCCCTGCACAGCAACCCCACAGCTTCGCACGCCGTGCCGGGACGAGACACCTTTCACGCACTCGCACTGCGCACCCGCACCTGGTTCCGCGTTCCGCCCTGTTCTGCCCGGACGGCTCACCCTCCGTCCGGTCTCCCCTGGCCGCGCGACCCGCGGCCACGCAGAAGGAGTCAGTGTTGAGAAGCAGTTCCTCTCGCAGACGCACCTCCCACGCCCCCGCCCGCCGCGCCGCCGCCGTCGCCCTCGTCGGCGTCTCCGCCCTGCTCGCCGCCGCCGTCCAGTCGGGTGCCGCGAGCGCCGCACCGGCCGGACCGGCCGCCGGGAAGTTCAACCCGGCCCACGCCGCCCTGAAGCTCTCCCCCTCGCAGCGCGCCGAGCTGATCCGCGACGCCGACGCGGCGAAGGCGAACACCGCCAGGGAGATCGGCCTCGGCGCCCAGGAGAAGCTGGTCGTCAAGGACGTCGTCAAGGACGGCGACGGCACGCTCCACACCCGCTACGAGCGCACCTACGCCGGCCTGCCCGTCCTCGGCGGCGACCTGGTCGTCGACACCGGCAAGTCGGGGACGCCCGAGAAGGTCGTCAAGGCCACCCAGGCCGTCCTCAAGGTCGCCTCGCTCACCCCCGGGGTCGCCCCGGCCAAGGCGGAGCAGCAGGCGCTGTCCGTGGCCCGGGCGGCCGGCTCGACCAAGACCGGCGCGGACCGGGCGCCCCGCAAGGTGATCTGGGCTGCGAGCGGCAAGCCCGTGCTGGCGTACGAGACGGTCGTCGGCGGCTTCCAGGACGACGGCACCCCCAACGAACTGCACGTCATCACCGACGCCGCCACCGGCAAGGAGCTGTACCGCTACCAGGGCGTCGAGACCGGCATCGGCAACACCCAGTACAGCGGCCAGGTCGCACTGACCACCACGCAGTCGGGGTCGACGTACACGCTGAACGACGGCTCGCGCGGCGGTCACAAGACGTACAACCTCAACCGCGGCACGTCCGGCACCGGCACGCTGTTCTCGCAGTCGAGCGACACCTGGGGCAACGGCACCACCTCCAACGCCGCCACCGCGGGCGCCGACGCGCACTACGGGGCCGCGGTGACCTGGGACTTCTACAAGAACACCTTCGGCCGCAGCGGCATCAGGAACGACGGCAAGGCGGCCTACTCCCGGGTCCACTACGGCAACTCGTACGTCAACGCGTTCTGGGACGACGGCTGCTTCTGCATGACCTACGGCGACGGCTCCGGCAACGCGGACCCGCTGACCTCCCTCGACGTCGCCGGGCACGAGATGAGCCACGGCGTCACCTCCAACACCGCCGGGCTGAACTACAGCGGGGAGTCGGGCGGCCTGAACGAGGCGACCAGCGACATCATGGGCACGGGCGTGGAGTTCTACGCCAACAACTCCTCCGACCCGGGTGACTACCTGATCGGCGAGAAGATCGACATCAACGGCGACGGCACCCCGCTGCGCTACATGGACAAGCCCAGCAAGGACGGCGGATCCGCCGACAGCTGGTACTCCGGCGTGGGCAACCTCGACGTCCACTACTCGTCGGGCGTGGCGAACCACTTCTTCTACCTCCTGTCGGAGGGCAGCGGCGCCAAGGTCATCGGCGGCGTCAGCTACAACTCGCCGACGTCGGACGGTCTTCCGGTCACCGGCATCGGCCGGGACAAGGCGCTGCAGATCTGGTACCGGGCGCTGACCACGAAGTTCACCTCGACCACCAACTACGCCGCCGCCCGTACCGGCACGCTCGCCGCGGCGGGCGAGCTGTACGGGACCTCCAGCGCCGAGTACAAGGCGGTGCAGGACGCCTGGGCGGCGGTCGCCGTCGGGTCGCGCTCGGGCGGCGGTGGCGGCGGCGGTGGTACGTCGTACGAGAACACGACCCCGGTCTCCATCCCGGACAACGGGCCCGCCATCACCTCGTCGATCACGGTCTCCGGCAGGACCGGGAACGCGCCGAGCGGTCTCCAGGTGACCGTGGACATCACGCACACCTGGCGCGGCGACCTCGTGATCGACCTGGTCGGCCCCTCGGGCACCTCGTACCGTCTGAAGAACTTCAGCTCCTCCGACTCGGCGGACGACGTGAAGGCGACCTACACGGTCAACGCCTCCTCGGAAACGGCCAACGGCACCTGGAAGTTGAAGGTCCAGGACCAGGCGGCGCAGGACGTCGGCACCCTCAACAGCTGGAAGCTGACCTTCCCGTAAACCGAGCCCCGAGCAGCGCGGACAGGGCGCCGTCATCGAGGCGGGACACCTCGGGGCGGCGCCCGTTTACATGCCTGCAATGTTCACCTGTCAGTCGACTTTCGGCCAACATCACTTCCGGGTCCTGACATGTACGCGACTGCATGTCACGCTTCCACCGCTGCCGCACATGCACCGCAACTTCACAACCGATCCGGCCGGTGACCCCACTCCGGCCGGAATCCCCCACAGAAGGAGCTTGTGTGACTCCCCGCTACGCGCGTCACCAGCGCACCACGCTGGCCATCGCCACCGCCGTCGCCGCCGGAGCCCTGCTCACCACGGGCCTGACCGCCACCGCCTCGGCCCAGACCCAGGCCACCTCCACCGGCAAGGCACCCCTCGCCGCCGCCCCGGCCTACCTGTCCGCCGCGGCCCGCACCTCGCTCATAGCGAAGGCCGAGGAGAACGTCGCCGAGACGGCCCGGCAGATAGGCCTCGGCGCCAAGGAGACGCTGGTCGTCAAGGACGTCGTCAAGGACGCCGACGGCACGGTCCACACCCGCTACGAGCGCACCTACGCCGGCCTGCCCGTCCTCGGCGGCGACCTCGTGGTCCACACCTCGAAGTCCGGCAGGACCGAGGGCGTGACCAGAGCGACCGGCGCCGCCATCAAGGTGGCCTCGCTCAAGCCGCAGATCACCGCCGCCAAGGCGGAGAAGCTCGCGGTGTCCGCCGCCCGGACGCTCGGCTCCGCCAAGAGCACCGCGGACGGCGCCCGCAAGGTGATCTGGGCGGGCAACGGCAAGCCCGTCCTCGCCTACGAGACGGTCGTCGGCGGCCTCCAGGACGACGGCACCCCGAACCAGCTCCACGTCATCACCGACGCGGCCACCGGCAAGAAGCTCTTCCAGTACCAGGGCATCGAGAACGCGACCGGCACCGGCAAGAGCCTGTACTCCGGCACCGTCAGCCTCAACACCACGCTGTCCGGGTCGACCTACCAGCTCTACGACACCACGCGGGGCGGCCACAAGACGTACAACCTGGCCCACCGGACCTCCGGAACCGGCACCCTGTTCACCGACTCCGACAACGTGTGGGGCACCGGCGCGGCGTCCAGCTCCAGCACCGACCAGACCGCGGCCGTCGACGCCGCCTACGGCGCGCAGGAGACCTGGGACTTCTACAAGAACACCTTCGGCCGCAGCGGCATCGCGGACGACGGCAAGGCGGCCTACTCCCGGGTCCACTACGGCAACTCGTACGTCAACGCGTTCTGGGACGACAGCTGCTTCTGCATGACCTACGGCGACGGCTCCGGGAACAACCACCCGCTGACCTCGCTGGACGTGGCGGGTCACGAGATGAGCCACGGCGTCACCTCCAACACCGCCGGGCTGGACTACAGCGGGGAGTCGGGCGGCCTGAACGAGGCGACCAGCGACATCTTCGGCACGGGCGTGGAGTTCTACGCCAACAACGCCTCCGACCCGGGTGACTACCTGATCGGCGAGAAGATCGACATCAACGGCGACGGCACCCCGCTGCGCTACATGGACAAGCCCAGCAAGGACGGCGGCTCCGCCGACTACTGGTCCTCGAGCGTCGGCAGCAAGGACGTGCACTACTCGTCCGGTGTCGCCAACCACTTCTTCTACCTGCTGTCCGAGGGCAGCGGCGCGAAGACGATCAACGGCGTCAGCTACAACTCGCCGACCTACAACGGCTCCACGGTCACCGGCATCGGCCGGGACAAGGCGCTGCAGATCTGGTACAAGGCGCTGACGACGTACTTCACGTCGACGACCAACTACAAGTCCGCCCGCGCGGGAACCCTCTCGGCGGCGGCGGCGCTGTACGGCTCCAGCAGCACCGAGTACAAGGCGGTGGCGGCGGCCTGGTCCGCGGTCAACGTGAACTAGCACGCACAGCCGACACGGCGGCCCCCGGCGGGAAGGTGACGCCGGGGGCCGCCCTGCGTTCGGTCGTCAAACCCCCGTCCGCCCGCCGGGCCACGACCGGGCGGTTGACGACAGGACCTACGCTGGGGCGCATGTCCTTCACGTACGAGGATGTCGGCGCCACTCGCGAGCCCGGCCACTGCCCCGAGGGCTTCCGCCCGCTGCACGTCCGTGCCCGCATCGGCGAGGGCGAACAGGTGTTCCGTCGCGCCGCCGAGGCGGTTCTGACCTGGGAACTGCACCGGGCGTTGGGCGTCGGCGTCACGGTCGGCGAGGACAGGGCGGCCCCGGGGGTGGACGTCACCATCACCGTGGCCGGCATGATCAAGGCCCCGTGCCGCGTGGTCTGGACGGTCGAGGAGTCCCGCCGCGCCGGCTGGGCCTACGGCACGCTGCCGGGCCACCCGGAGAGCGGTGAGGAAGCCTTCCTGGTGGACCGCACGGGCGACGGCACGGTCTGGCTGACGGTCAACGGCTTCAGCCGCCCGGCCAAGTGGTACACGAGGGCGGGCGGCCCGGCGGCACGGGGGTTCCAGCACGCGTACGCGCGGCGGTGCGGGGCGGTGCTGCGGAAACTGAGCACGGACGCCGCGGAGTGGTCTCCGCGGCGCCCGTGAGGGGTCCGAGCGCTCAGGAACCGTTCGACGCCCGCCCGGCGCCTCCCTCCAGCCCGGACTGGAGGCGCTCCCAGTCGGCGTGCAGGTCTCGCCACGCCGCGCTCGCGTACAGGGCGCCCTTGGCCTCGGACCGGGACAGGCCGAGGACCCGGGATGCCACGTAGATCGCCCCGATCGGCGACAGGCCCCGCTCGCGCAACTCCTGGAACACCTGCTCGCGCTCCAGCGGCCCACGGCCCGACAGCTCTGCCGCAACCGCGTCCAGCGTCATCCGGTCCATCCGCCTAGTCTCCCAGGCGCGGCCGGCGAGTCGGCCGACTGCCCGGCCGGCCCCTGGAAGGCGGCCGCCCCCGCGGGCGACCCGTTCAGGAGTCCGGCGACGAGCAGCGCTCCGAGCAACCCCCCGACACCCCGTGCGGACCGGAGTCTGCGCAGACGTCAAGAGTCAGCGCATCAGCACTCCCGCCGCCTCCGCCAGCTCCTCCGACGGCACCGCGACAAGCCCCAACTCCGCACTGGAGGCGAGGAGTCGGTGAGCGGGCAGGATCCGGACCGTGTAGCCGAAGGGGCCGGTGCGGTCCAGGGACAGGGGGCCCTCGTAGATCCAGCGGCCCTCCACGTCCGGCCCGCCCGCCGGTTTCAACGGCACCGCCGACGCGTCCTCCAGGCGGTCCTCCATGTCCACACGGCCCGCCACCGCCTGCACCTCCACGTCGTCGGGGCCGAGGCCGCCGAGGCCGACGCGGACGCGGAGTGCGAGTGTCGCGCCCAGTTCCGCCGTCTCGGTGGCCGCCGACGTCTCGACGTGGTCGACCGTGACCGACGGCCAGGCGGAGCGCACCCGCGCCTTCCAGCCCGCCAGCTCCCGCGCCGCGTCCGGTGTCATCGACCGGTGCGCGTGGGCCGCCGGGGTGTACAGGCGCTCCACGTACTCCCGGACCATCCGGCCCGCCAGCACCTTCGGGCCCAGGTGCACGAGGGTCCGGCGGACCATCTCGATCCAGCGGTCCGGCAGCCCGCCCTGGCCCCGCTCGTAGAAGCGGGGCGCCACCCGCTGCTCCAGCAGCTCGTACAGCGCCGCGGCCTCGAGGTCGTCGCGCCGGTCCTCGTCCGTCCCCGCGCCGTCGGCCGTGGGGATCGCCCAGCCGAAGTCCGGCTGGAACCACTCGTCCCACCAGCCGTCGAGCACCGACAGGTTGAGGCAGCCGTTGAGCGCCGCCTTCATCCCGCTCGTCCCGCAGGCCTCCAGCGGGCGCAGCGGGTTGTTCAGCCACACGTCACAGCCCGGGTACAGCTTCTGCGCCATCGCCATGCCGTAGTCGGGGAGGAACACGATGCGGTGGCGCACCCGCGGGTCGTCGGCGAACCGGACCAGCTCCTGGATCAGGCGCTTTCCGCCGTCGTCGGCCGGGTGCGCCTTGCCCGCCACGACGATCTGGACCGGGCGCTCCGGGTGCAGCAGCAGCTCCATGAGGCGGTCCGGGTCGCGCAGCATCAGAGTCAGGCGCTTGTAGGAGGGCACGCGGCGCGCGAAGCCGATCGTCAGGACGCCGGGGTCCAGCACGCCGTCGATCCAGCCCAGCTCCGCCGTGCCGGCGCCACGCTGCCGCCACGACGCGTACAGCCGCTCCCGGACCTCGAGGACCAGTTGCTCGCGCAGCACCCTGCGCAGGTCCCAGATGTCCTGGTCGGGGATCTCCGCGATCGCGTCCCAGCGCTCGCGTACGCCCTCCGTCATGGCGTCCTCGGTGCGTTCGGCGCCGATCTGCCGCGCGCCGAGCCGGAGCACCTCCGGCGCCACCCAGGTCGGCGCGTGCACCCCGTTCGTCACGGACGTGATCGGCACCTCGTCGGCGTCGAAGCCCGGCCACAGGCCCGAGAACATCTCCCGGCTGACGTTGCCGTGGAGGAGGGACACCCCGTTGGCCCGCTGGCCGAGGCGGAGGCCCATCACGGCCATGTTGAACAGGTTCGGTTCGCCGCCCGGGTAGGTCTCCATGCCGAGCCGCAGGATCCGTTCCACGTCGATGCCCGGCAGCTCGGCGTCCGGGCCGAAGTGGCGGGCCACCAGCTCCCGGTCGAAGCGGTCGATGCCGGCCGGGACGGGTGTGTGGGTGGTGAAGACCGTGCCGGCCCGCACCGCCTCCAGCGCCGGGTCGAAGTCGAGCCCCGTCTCGCACAGTTCCGCGATCCGCTCCAGGCCGAGGAAGCCCGCGTGCCCCTCGTTGGTGTGGAACACCTCGGGCTCGGGGTGCCCGGTCAGCCGGCAGTACGTGCGCACCGCGCGCACCCCGCCGATGCCGAGCAGCATCTCCTGGAGCAGCCGGTGCTCGCTGCCGCCGCCGTACAGCCGGTCGGTGACGCCCCGCTCGCCGAGGTCGTTCTCCTCCACGTCGGAGTCGAGCATCAGCAGCGGCACCCGGCCCACCTGGGCGAGCCAGATGCGGGCCTTCAGGCGGCGGCCTCCGGGCAGGCCGAGGGAGACCTGGGCGGGGGCGCCGTCGGGTTCGCTCAGCGGTGTGAGCGGCAGCTCGTTGGGGTCGAGGACCGGGTAGTGCTCCTGCTGCCAGCCGTCCCGGGACAGCGTCTGCCGGAAGTAGCCGTGCCGGTAGAGCAGCCCCACGCCGATCAGCGGGACGCCGAGGTCGCTGGCCGCCTTCAGATGGTCCCCGGCGAGGATGCCGAGGCCGCCGGAGTACTGGGGCAGCGCCGCCGTGATGCCGAACTCGGGCGAGAAGTAGGCGATGGCGGCGGGGAGGCCGGACGACCGGTCCTGGGACTGGTACCAGCGGTCGCCCGTCACATAGTCGTGCAGTTCGTCGGCGGCCGCGGTGAGGCGGCGCAGGAAGCGGCGGTCCTCGGCCAGCTCGGCGAGCCGGGCGGGCGGCACGCTCCCCAGCAGCCGCACCGGGTCGCCGCCCGAGGCGGTCCACCGCTCGGGGTCGACGGACTGGAAGAGGTCACGGGTCTCCGCATGCCACGACCAGCGCAGATTGCGCGCCAGATCGCTCAGCGGCTGGAGGGCTTCGGGGAGGACGGGACGTACGGTGAACCTGCGGATGGCCTTCACGAATTCCACCTTCACGGAGGACGTACGTAGCGTCTCCGACGGTACGCTGCCCGGCTCCCTCGCCGCCGGGTTTGCAGGCACTGGGGGCGAGCCGTATCCCCCTGGAGCTCCGCCCCCGGATTGCCCCGACCGGCCGAACGGCCTCGTCCTCAAGCGCCCGACGGGCTGGTCGCGCCCGGGTCGGGCTGGGACGTGGACGCCGTCGCCCCCGGTCCGAGCCGACCGAAAAACAACGCAACTTTTACACATCCGCCATCCCCGATATGGCCGATTCCCCACGCATAGGCGACCTTGTGGCGGTTCGCCCCCGCACGAGAGGCTTCAGGCGGCGTACCGGTCGTGAACTGCTGCCGGACCACGCCGAGTTGGGAGGGGAACCCGAGTCATGGCACGGATGAGAAAGGCGCGTCTGCGCTGGGCGGGCGGTCTGACCGCCATCGCCACGGTCGCGGCGCTCGCAGCCGTCGCGCAGCCCGCGCAGGCGGCCCCGGAGGGAGCCGTCCTCGGTGCCGGTGCTCCCGGCGCCGTCAGCGGCAGCTACATCGTGACGCTCAAGGGGGGAACTCAGGCGCTGTCGGCCACCGGCAAGGGCATCGCCGAGAAGTACGGGGCGAGAATCAGCCAGACCTACGGCAGCGCGCTCAACGGCTACGCGGTGACGGTCGGCGAACGGCAGGCCCGGCGTCTCGCGGCGGACTCCCGCGTGGCCTCGGTCGTCCAGGACACCCGGGTCTCGCTCGACCACTACCAGAAGAACCCGCCCTCCTGGGCCCTGGACCGGATCGACCAGCCGAGTCTGCCGCTCGACCAGGGCTACACCTGGCCCGAACCGGCGGGCGCGGGCGTGACGGCGTACGTCATCGACACCGGCATCCGCATCTCGCACAAGGACTTCGGCGGCCGGGCGAGCTACGGCTGGGACTTCGTCGACAACGACGCGACCGCCCAGGACGGCAACGGGCACGGCACCCACGTGGCCGGCACCGTCGCGGGCACCGCGTACGGCGTGGCCAAGCAGGCCAAGGTCGTCGCCGTGCGCGTCCTCGACGACAACGGATCGGGTACCACCGCGCAGGTCATCGCGGGCATCGACTGGGTGACCAAGCACGCGAGGAAGCCCGCCGTGGCCAACCTGAGCCTGGGCGGGTACGCGAACGCCCAGCTCGACGCGGCCGTGCGCAACTCCATCGCCTCCGGCGTCACCTACGCGGTCGCCGCCGGCAACGACGGGCTCGCGGCCGGCCTGTACTCCCCGGCCCGCGTCGATCAGGCCATCACGGTCGGCGCGAGCGACCGGAAGGACGCCCGGGCGGGTTTCTCCAACTGGGGTCCGAGCCTTGACCTGTTCGCCCCCGGTGTGGCGATCACCTCGGACTCGAACGCGAGCGACACCGCCACCGCCACGCTGTCCGGCACATCGATGGCGACACCGCACGTCACGGGCGCCGCCGCCCTCTATCTGGCCCGCCACCCCAAGGCCACCCCGGCGCAGGTGAGCCAGGCCCTCGTGCAGCGGGCGGCCTCCGGGAAGATCAAGGCAGCGGGGATCGGGTCGCCCAACAAGTTGCTCCAGGTCGACAATCCTTGACCGCCGGTTAACCGGACCCGCGTACCCTGACCGGCCTCGCCCCTTGTCTCGGGCGGGGCCGGTCCTCTTCGCTGTACTGAATGCGGCCGGTCTTGAACGTAGACATACGCGTGAGTAGTTAACAAAGTGCCGGAATGCCCACCCGTACTGCGGGAAGGCTCCTCCGGTAACCCCGCCGGCCCACCTTCCGACACCCCATCCGCCCGGACATGTTGACGCGGACAGGAGCGGTCATGCCCCCGACGCACCACTCGCCGGCACCCCCGGCACCTGGCACCATCCCCTCACGACAGGCCGACGCCGGCCCCCCCGCCCAGCGGACACCCGCCCCGGACGCGGGGCCGAGCCCGGCGCCGGACCCGGGTCCCGTCCTCGGACGCATCCCCGTCCTCGACGTGCGGCCCCTCGTCCTCGGCGGCCGGCGCCCGGCCAAGGCCGTGGTCGGCGAGGAGTTCGAGATCTCCGCGACGGTGTTCCGCGAGGGCCACGACGCCGTCGCGGCGAACGTCGTCCTCACCGATGCCGAGGGCCGCCAGGGGCCCTGGACACCGATGCGTGAACTGGCCCCCGGCACCGACCGCTGGGGCGCCACGGTCTCCCTGCCGAGCGAGGGTCACTGGACCTACGCCGTTGAGGCGTGGAGCGATCCGGTCGCCACCTGGCGCCACCACGCGGGGATCAAGATCCCGGCCGGGATGGACACCGAACTCGTCCTGGAGGAAGGCGCACGGCTGCATGAGCGCGCCGCCGCCGGCCTTCCCGAAGGCGAGGACCCGCAAGGAGTGCTGCTCGCCGCGGTCGACGCACTGCGCGACACCGGCCGCCCGGCCGCCTCCCGTCTTGCGGCGGCGTTGACTCCGGAGGTGGATGCGGTGCTGGCGCGGTATCCGCTGCGTGAGCTGGTCACGTCGTCGGAGCCGTTGCCGTTG
>NZ_JBVHTR010000027.1:0-18642 GCF_055565775.1 Streptomyces sp. NPDC028331
CTGGGAGCGACGCGACGACATCCACGAAGCATTCCTCGGCCTCGCCACCTGCCTCATCACCCACCGTCACGTCCAACGCCTTTGTTAGGACCTCTAAGGCTGTGATGGCCGCAGCCGCGACCTTCAGACCCCACCGGTCGATCGCTCTGCCGGTCAGCAGCATGGCCGGAAGGGCGCCGGCGCCCACGAAGAGCAACGCCAATCCGAGTTGGCCTGCGGTGATGCCGGCCTGTTCTTGGACGCGCGGAATGGATGCGCCCCACACGCCCCAGAAAGCACCAAAAGCGGCGAAAGCAGCGCTTGCCGAGATGACCAGACGGCGCGCTTCGGTGGTCGAGTCCCAACCCGTCATATGTGTAACGATACACAGCTAGGATGGGGCCATGGCAGTCCCCGACACGTCGAAGCGAGTGACCCTGGCGCAAGTGGCCCGTGCGGCCGGGGTGTCGGTGATGACCGCCTCGTACACCTACAACCAGCCCAGCCGGGTATCGGACGAGTCCCGGGCGAAAGTGCTCGCCGCCGCCGCCGAGTTGGGATACGCCGGGCCTGACCCCAGGGGCCGGTCACTGCGGCGCGGGACATCCCGCGCCCTCGGCGTCGTGCTCGGCGAGCACCTCTCCTACGCGTTCGAAGACCCGCAGGCGGCGGCCTTCTTGGCAGGCATCGCAGACGTCTGTGCGCAGCATGGGTACGGCATGACGATCCTGCCGATCACCGGTGCGGTCGACGACGTGGCTCGGATCCGTAATGCAGCCGTCGACGCCTTCATCGTGTGGACAACGACCGACGACGACCCGGTTGTCGCGGCGGTACGCGCAATGAAGCGCCCCGCCGTGGTCCACGGCGGGCCGGCGGTCCCCGGTCTGGGGCTGGTCAGCATCGACAACCGGGCCGCAGCACGCGCGGTGGGCGACGTTGCCTTCGCAAATGCAAAGCGTCCGGCCGTCGTGAGCTTTCCCCTGACTCGGGAACGGGAAGGGGGCATCACCAGAGGTCCGGACACAAGCCGTGTTCTATTCCCCGTGACACGGCAGCGACTGGAAGGCTACCGGCAGGCAGCCGAAGCCGCCGGCCTCGCCTGGAAAGACGTGATCGTCGCCGTGTGCCCACGCAACGACCCGTCCGAGGGAGAGCGCGCTGCCGCCGTGCTGCTGGCCGGCCCCGAAACACCCGACGCCATCGCCGCGATGAGCGACCAACTCGCAGCCGGAGTCCTGCAAGCAGCCCGCACCGCCCATCGCAGCATCCCCGCCGACCTGGCCGTCACCGGATGGGACGACGCACCCATCGCGACCGACCTCGGGCTCACCACCGTCGCACAATCACTGCGTGCCCAGGGATCGGCCTGCGCGCAGGCCGTCCTCGGCCAGGAAGCCCCGCTGAACTCACCCTGGTCCATCGTGCGCAGACGCACAACAAGACCGTGACGGCCACGGTGCCGGCCACGGCAGGCAATGGCCAGGACGCCGTCCAGTGCTGCGACCGCATAGGTCCGCCGGGTCGGTGGTCGTGGCGGATGGATGTGTGGTGACGTCCTATCCGACCGCTGGAAGTGCGTTTGGGTTCCGTCCACGATCAGCACGGTGCCCTTGCGGAACCGCTTGCGTTGTTGGCGCGCCAGCAAGGGCCCGAGGTCGTTGATGATGCGGTCGGCGGCCGACTTCGAGACCCCGAACAGCGGAGCAAGCTGCCGCAAAGTCAGGTTCGTCCGCCAGTACGCGGCGACCAGCAAAACCCGATTCTCCAACCCCAGGCTTCACGGTCGTCCTCTACGGGCCGCATCCGCTCCTTCGCGGCGCAGCGCGGTGATCAGCTTGCCGACTGACGTGGGCTCACCCCGGTGAACGGCGCTATCCAGGAAGGCTTCGAAGCTGTGATCACACCAGACACCGCAAGATCTATTGACGGGCCGCGCCAGTGCTGGCCTGGGGATAGTCAGGAGGAGCGGTGTCTCTGCGGTTCAACGGCTCTGAGCAGGCACTCGCGGTCGTCTGCGCTGATCAGTCCATCCGGAAGGGTCTCGTCCTCCAACAACGCGCGCAGCGCAGAAGCGTGTGCGGCAAAGGCGGCCCTACACCATTCGCGTTCCGGGTGATCGCAGTCGTTGCCGAGTAGCAGCGCCTGGCGTTCATTGTCCGCGTCGACGGGTTGAGACAACTCCGCGGCAACGACCAAAAGGTCGACCAAACCGGGGCGCACCGCGATGTCAGGGACGGCTGCCAAGTTGATCAGGAAGGGCAGGGCAGCCGGCATCGCAGTGCTCATGTGAAAAACGCTGTTCATCAAGACGTTGCCCAGCACGCGCAGTGCCTCAGGGCCGGCTACCTGATCGAGGAGACCACGGAGCAGGACCGGGATCCCAGCAGGGCACCCGGGAATCTGCGACCAGGCGACATCGGCGAAGCCCAGCAGCGCGGGGTGGTCGCATTCACCTTGCTCTATCTGCGGATACTCACGGAGGAACCGAGCGACGGCAGCCTCCTTGGCCACCGCATCCGTTACGCACATCCGCCTGCCCCTGCCCCAGTCCGCCTGCCCCTGCCCCAGCTCACACGACATCGCCCCGAAGGGCGTCCGCCGGACAGACTCTTCCCGAGGCGGGCGTCCGAACGCAAGCGCCAAGGTCAACAGCTGACGCCCCGCACTGGGGAAAGTGACGTGACAGCCCGGCATCGCATTCCGGGACAGCCCTTAGAAATGACCCCGCACGTTAACCATCAATGAAGTTGACATTCCCACGGCTCGATGTCCCGCTCCCCTGGCGGCAGTTCCCCGGTGGAGTATCGGTAGAGCCAGACTGCAGCCCGGTGCTCCGCGCGCTTCTCGTTGACTGGTTCTCCCTGCTCATCCAGTTCCAGGACGTTGGCGAAGATTGCGACGCAGATCTCCATCTGCGAGGGCGACTCGCGCAGATCTTCCCATCCGCGGATGCTGCTCTACGACTTCGGCAGCAAGCAGGAGTTGGTAGCCGCCGTCCTTGCCGAGGCCCGCCGCCGCGGTGCGGCATGGTTGGCCGAGAACCTCCCGCCGAAGGCGGCCTCTGCGGAGGAACCTGCGCGGCATCTGGGCCTGGATCAGCGCACCCGAGCGCGCTCCGTATGTCCGGCTGATCTTCGAGGTGCACGCCGACGGCCTGGCTCACCCCGAGAATTACCCGGACCGGGCCGCGGCGATCACGAACTGGTTCGACACCCTCGACGCCACGTTCCGCGACATCGCCACCGGCCCTGACGACACCGTCACTCCCACGCTGGTCATGGCCGTCATCCGGGGCCTGCTGTTCGATCTCACGACCACCGGGGACCGCCGTCGCACCGACCGTGCCCTGGATCGCTTCTGCGAACTCCTCCGGCCTTGAATGAAGACAGACGATCACACAGTGCCCGCAGGTCACGGCGCAGACCCCGCCCGCTTAGGTTGGAAAAGTCACTTCACGCCATGCCGAACGCGAACACCATGTCGGACCAGCCCGTATCAGGTACTCCGTCATCGAGCGCCTTACTGATCGTCCGCTCTTCGTAACTGAAGTGAGACTCCATGATCGCCGCCAATCCGTCGAGCTCGCCCCCGATCGACTCCAGGGCTGGACCGCGCGATTCGGCAGCCCTATCAGCGAGTTCCCTCACCCGAGACAGGATCGAGGCGATCAGCTCATGGTCCTCAACAAGTTTGGCGACCGTCGCAGCAAGATCCGGTCGTTCTCGTAGTAATTGGGAGAACATCCCGTTGTCCTCACCCTGGTGGTGCGAGGTCAGCGCGGCGCAGAAGGCCAAGCAATGGGTGACAAGTACATCGTCGCTCAACCGGCGGTGTCCGAGGCTTGTCCTGATCTCGCTGATCTGGCGACGCAGTTCTTGATGCGCTTGCGCAAGCTGCTGACTCAAGGCGACTACACGGTCGCCGTCACGGGAAGCCACGGATGGCAGCCCCTTCGATTGCACACCTCCATGCCTGACGCAGTCCGTCACCGGCACGCGATGCTGACGCCATCTCATCACGCGCCGCGGTAGGACAGCAAGCGCGGCTGTCCGTCGCCTACCAATCTGCCTTCAAGGACACCTCACGCAATCGTGAACGCACGCACCAACACAGCGCGATGCACTCAGATGGCGTCAACGGTTTGCGGTGGCCCCACTTCTCCGGTCTGAGTTGGCCTCACCGGCCGGGCGTACGGGAGCGTTCGGGGGTTGTTCCGGGTTGAGTTGGCCCCACCGTGTTACGGGGGCTGGGACACTGAAGGTAGGTCGCCGTGAGGAGGCGATGCCGGGTGGTGTCCTCCCTGACGGCGCCGTCGCGCTGACGGCGGCACGGGCGCTGTGGCCCCGCCGATGCGCAACCGGCTGAGCCCGCGCCCTGATCCCCGGTCGCAGCCGCGCCGCCCATCCCGCCCATCCCTTCTCCTTCACTCCAAGCCAAGGGACATCTGCGAAAGCGGCCGCACCGGGGATGTCAGCACCGCGACCAGGCAGATACCGTGTGGTGACCTGGGCGAACCCCAGGAGGCTGTGAGGGCTCGCGCAACGCCTGTCGCAACGCTCAGCGCAACAGATAGGCGCAACACTTGGCGCAACAGCTGTCGCAACGGTGCCCGGTCAGCAGTCCAGTGGGGGCAGGTGGGCCAGGCCGGTGTCGAGCATGATGCGGTCGATGGTCTCGTGCAGGGCGCTGTGGGCGCCGATGACGGTCTCGATGCCGCCGGGCAGCAGATCGCGCGGCCGGTACCAGCCGCGCAGTTGCGTTTCGTTGACGTCGTCGGCGATCGGCTTGGTGGCGTGCCGTGTGAGGGTTTCGTCGAACGGCACGTCCAGGTAATAGCCGTGGGTCGGGCCGCGGTGGTCGGCGCGCAGTTGGGTGAGCATGTCGCCGTAGCGGTCGGCGTAGAGGATGCCTTCGACCACGACGTGATAGCCGGCGTCCAGGGCGTAGCGGGCCGTCAGGTCGATCAGGCCGATGTTCGCCGCTCCGGGCCGGTCGTGCTCGCGCAGCACGATGCGGCGGAGGTTGTCCTGGCCGACCAGGGCCAGGCCGCGGCCGAACCTCTCGCGGAGGCCGGCCGCCACGGAGGACTTCCCCGAGGCGCTGTTGCCGCGCAGCACGATCAGCCGGGTTTCTTCGGTTCCCACCATCACGGCGGTCACGTTATCGACCGCCGGTGACAGCGCCTGGGGCGTTCTGAAAGACCGCCGGCGTCCGGGATGGGCGGGCAAGCGCCGCTGTCCTGCCGTGGTCGGAGTCATGGTCGGAGTACGGCTGCAGGTTCGACCATGGCGTGCCGCCGGTTGGTCCGGTCGGCGGCGGCGCAGTTCCTCGGCTCGGTTGTGCAGCCGGTCGGCGAGGGTGAGGTTGTCGCTGCGGCTGACGGTCTGTGTGAAGGAGCATGGCGCACACGGTCGCTTCGGCGGCGAAGCCGGCCGGAGTGCCTAGGACCGCGAACTCGGTGCGGAGGCGGGCGGCCGTGGACGGCTGCAGCAGCGGGTAGGCGTAGAGCTGCACGGCATCGAAGCCCTGCAGGGCGCGCCTTATCTAAAGGTGAAGCCCATTCCTGCTGGTCAGGTGGACGATGGCGGTAAGGGACGTCAGGGACATGGCCCGGCAGAGCTCTGGTCGGCCGTTATCTGCTGAGGGCTTCTTCTGGCCGGTAAGCAACCTCGCTCGGCGAGTCCCGCATTCAGTACCGACTCGCACTCGGGCCGCCCGTCTCGCTTGGCGGGGTTAGGGGGTGTCCGACGGATCGCGTGACGGATTCTTCAACGGATCGTTCGGTTCGCTGTGGGACGGGGCGACATATCTGACAGCGAGTGGGCTCGATTGGAGCCGCACCTGCCAAAGAGCCTGGGACGCGAGGGCCAGGTGGGAGGACCACCGCACTGTCATCAACGGCATCTTCTTCCGGCTGCGGACCGGCGTTCCGTGGCGGGACCTGCCCACGCGGTTCGGGAAGTGGAAGACGGTCCATGACCGTCACCGCCGGTGGTCTGCGGACGGCACGTGGGAGCGAATCCTGCGGGCTGTCCAAGCCGACGCGGACACGGAAGGTCGGATCGACTGGAGCGTGGTGAGCGTGGATTCCACGGTGTGCCGCGTGCACCAGCATGCCGCCGGAGCCCGTCACCGGCCGGCTCGGATTCCGGGACAACGCCGTCGCCCGGCACGACATGTCCCCGATGAGGCGATCGGTCGCTCGCGCGGCGGGCTCACGACAAAGATCCATCTTGCCAGTGAGGGCGGGTGCCGTCCGCTGGCTGTCCTGGTCACGCCTGGGCAGTGGGGTGATGCACCGCAGTTGATTCCGGTCCTGGACCGAATCCCTGTCCCTCGCCCGTTTGGGGGACACCCGCGGACACGACCGGACCACGTGTGCGGCGATAAGGCGTACAGCTCGCGTCGAAACCGCCGCTACCTGCGCCGACGGCAGATCCGGCACACCATCCCCGAGCGCCGGGATCAGCGTGCCAACCGTCAGCGGCGTGGCAGCCGGGGCGGTCGCCCCACCAGCTTCGACCGGGACCGGTACGCCCGCAGGAACGAAGTCGAGCGCACCGTAAACGCACTCAAGGGGTTCCGCGCCGTGGCGACCCGGTACGACAAAAGAGCGTACGTATTCCACGGCACGGTCACCCTCACCGCTATCCGGCTATGGCTGCGCCGGTAACCCGCCGGACAGTCCCTAGTGCGCATCCACCCGCACCGGTGGGGCGGTCACCGGTGCAGAGCCACCACGATGTCCACCACCGCGCGGGACTCCACCTGCTCATCGCGCAGCGCCTGCAGAGCCGGCACGACGTCCTTCGGCGCGTCGACGAGGACCTGGCCGACGAAGTGCGCTCCCGCTGGAGATCCGACAGCGACACGAGCAAGAACACGCCCTCGCAGCGAAGATCACCTTGGTACTGGCTGCCCGCGTGCGTCGAGCGCAACGGCTCGCGTCGTTTCGGTCATGCTCTCCTCCTGGTTGGCTCGTCGCCGTGAGACATGTGGCCGGCGGAAGTTCTCATGACGGGGATCGGCCGGGCAGAAGATCGCGTGCCGGTTGTTTCAGCGCGGTTCGGACGAACTGGCCCGCGCGGTCGAGCGCCAATGCGCCCTCGTCCAGGATCGGCGCGAAGCCCTGGAAGACGTGTGGCACTTCCGCGGTGATGTCGAGGATGACCGAGACGTCGGCGGCTGCCAGGCGGGAGGCGAGCCGGATGGAGTCGTCGAGCAGTGTTTCGTGCGTTCCGACCTGCACGAGAGTGGGCGGCAACCCGTGCATGTCGTCGAACAGCGGGCTGTGCTCCCGCGCCGCGGTAGCACCTTCGCCGGCGTAGTCGAGCACGCGCCGGGCGAGCGCTTCCCGATTCACCGCGACGTCTACGGACGCCCGCGTTGTCATCGAGTCGCCGGACAAGGTCAAGTCGATCCAGGGCGACAGCAACACCGCGCCCGCCGGTACGGGCCGGTTTCCCGCCACCAGTGACGTGAGCAGTCTCAGTGCCACCCCGCCTCCGGCGGACTCCCCGATCACAATCAGTTCGTCGGCGCCGATACCCGAGTCCAGCAGCGCTTCATAACACGTCGCGGCATCGGTCGCCGCGGCCGGTGCCGGGTGCTCCGGCGCAAGCCGGTAATCCACGGTGACGACCCGCAGTCCCGATCGCCGGGCGATCTGGGTCACCAAGCCCAAGGAGCTGTTCGCCGAACCCAGTGCGAACGCGCCGCCGTGGAAGTAGAGCGCGGTGCCGACCGGTTGCGGCGCACCGCTGATCGTGACCGACAGCGCGGCGACACCCGCCAGGTCGAGCTTCTCGACGATGGCGTCGGTGGGCACCGGCTGCGAGCTGAGGATCTGTTCGAACAGCGGCCGTTGGACGTCGAGATCGCCACCCAGGTCGAGCGGCGAGTTCCGCCTGAGTTCGCGGACCTGCTCGCGTTGCTCACGAGTCATGCTGTCGCCTGCCTGGTTTCGAGGCCGGTGCGGTGTGGACGTTCGACCGGGCTGAGGACGACGGTGCGCTTGTTCGTCATGATCGCGCCTCCGCCGACTTGACGTGCTGCGCTACCAGTGCCGAAAACTCTTCGGGCTCGTCGATCGGAACGATGTGGCCGGCGTTGGGCAGCAGGCTCTCCGTCAAGTCCTCGGTAAACGGGGCGAGTTGACGCGCGGTGCCCTCGCCGACTGCGCCTCCGCCGATCGTGAGCACCGGAAGTGTGAACACGTTGTGCGTCACCCACGAGGAGATCCAGCCCGCGTTCGCGGGCATCGCGCGGTAATGCTCGAAAGCGGCCCGCAAGGACTCCCGCCCGCGGTACGCCTCGACGATCCGGGCGGTCAGCGCCTCCGAGAGCCCGCGGCGGCTTCCGCCGTCGAGGAAGAACCGGATGTAGTGGTCTTCCCGTCCCTCCAGCAGGTCCTCGGCGAACCCGCCCGGAGCCGAGTGGAGCCCGAACCACCAGGGGGCGCCGCTCGCCGTGAAGGATTCGGCTCCGGGCAGTGTGCCGATCACCGCCTCACTCAGCGTCAGGCTGGACACGCGGTGCGCGTGGGTCGCCGCCAGCGCGAACGCCGGTGCGGTGCCGAGGTCGATGCCGACGACGTGCGCCCGGTCGATGTCAAGCGCGTCGAGGAGCCCGACCAGATCCCCGGCGAGCTCGGTCGCCAGGTAACCGCCGGCCGCCCGGTCGCTGTCGCCCAGACCGCGTAGATCCGGCGCGACGACACGAAGCCCGGCCGCCGTCAGCAGCGGCGCGACTTCGGACCAGATCGCCCGCGTGTGCGGAAAACCGTGCAGCAGCAGGACCGCGGGGCCCTCACCCGCCACCTCGACCGCGAGGCGGACGTCGTTCACCGAGATGTACCGCGCTTGGGCGTCCGCCAGGTAGGCAGTCAACATCGTTCGTCTCATCCAGTCGGTTACTATCAGATACCAGGCGAACATAGGAGACCAACCGTGGACGTTCAAGGAGGCACTTCCCGGAACCCTGGTCACCTCGGGGTAACCCCTCACCGCGGCGACCTCTTCGATGCAGCCTGCCCCACCAGGCAGCTGCTCGACCGGGTCGGCACGAAATGGACGACAATGCTCGTCCTGACCCTCGACCAGACCGATGGCGAACTTCGTTTCACCGAACTCAAGCGAGCCCTGACCGGGATCTCCCAGAAGATGCTGACGCAGACCCTGAGGTCGCTCGAGCGGGATGGCCTCGTCACACGCCGGGTCGAGCCTTCCGTTCCGCCACGGGTGTTCTACGGGCTCACCGCGCGTGGAAAGTCGTTGGCACAACCCCTGTCACAGTTGCGAGAGTGGGCGGAGATGCACATGCCACAGATTCAGCTCGATCAGGACGCATTCGACCGTTCGCTCTGAGCGCAGGGCTGGTCCACGGCCGACCAGGCCGGCGATGAGCAAGGTCGTTGGGAGTGTCTGATGGGTCCCGTGACGGGTGTGGCGGTGGATCCGTAAGTGAGAGCGAGGTGGGAGAACAAGCTCAGCGTGTGAGCACGCACCCAGCCGCGACGCCGAGCCAGAGCATGGCTCCGAAGAACAGGGCGACGATCGGATATAGGCGGTACTTCCGGGTGGATACCCTTGCGCTTTTCGGCCTTTCGGGCAGGTAGGCGACCGGTACGTGGGTTCCGAGGGCCAGCCCCGTCCCCGTCGTGGCGGGCCGGAACCGGACGGGTCGGCCCTGCCGGTCGGTCAACTCGGTGACGGGCTTCGAAGAGTCGTCCCCCGGCTCATGCTCCTGGTTCACCACCGCCCCCTCGGCGCGCAGCCCGTAGCGGCTCAGCCGCATCTGCAGCCGTGCCTCCCGTTACCGGCCCACAGACTGGCCAGGCCCGCCAATACGGCTAGCCCGATACCGATCGTTTCACCCGTCATCCGTCCCCTGCTCTCCCTCGCACAGCGCCCGCCCGGCACGGGGCACGCATCAGGAGGACGCGGCGCGTAGCCCGCTGGTTCACGAAGGTGCATGGGCACACCGGCTCCTCGGGCTTACGCGGTCGTGGCGAGGGGCCGCGCAGGGCCGGTTGCCGCCTTCGCCGTCGGGCACGCGACTGCCGCCCCTGATGAGCCTTCGTGGAGTCGAGCCAGTCAACTGAGTCACTGCAGTCAACTGACCAGACACAGCAGGCTTGCTGACCCATCGGGCACCCCCTAGCCCTCACCTGCCTGCGCGACAGTTGTGCGCAGCAACTCGGCCATCCTGGCAACGGAGCGCCGCGTTCACCGACTAGCGGCCAGCACTGCCGCGAGGCCCTCTTGCAGGTCCTTGACGAAATACTCGGGAACCTCCAGCGACGGGAAATGTCCCCCGAATTCGGGTGAGCTCCATCGGACGATCTGCCGGTACCGCTTCTCTGCCCAGGGGCGCGGGCACTTCTCGACGTCGCGGGGATACATGGTGATTGCTGACGGGACGTCGACCCGAAGTTCGGGGTCCAGCGAGTTGTGGCTTTCGTAGTAAATGCGGGCCGCCGATGCGCCGGTCCGCGTCAGCCAATACAGGGTGACGTCGTCAAGAACGCGGTCCCTGGAAATCGTCTCGAACGGGCTGTCTTCGGTGTCTGACCACTCGGCGAACTTGTCAAGGATCCAGGCAAGAAGCCCGACCGGTGAGTCGACGAGCGAGTAGCCTATGGTCTGCGGTCGGGTCGCCTGCTGCTTCGCGTACGCCGCGCGGTGGCGCCAGAAATCGCGGGTTCCCTCGGCCCATTCGCGCTCGACCGCCGTCAGCCCGTCCATTGTCAACCCGGGCGGTCCCTCCGCGAACGTTGTGTGGATGCCGAGAACGTGCGCCGGGAACCTGCCGCCGAGAACCGTGGTGATATTGCCTCCCCAGTCGCCTCCGTGGGCTGCGAACTCGCTGTAGCCGAGCCTTCCCATCAGTTCCACCCATGCGGCCGCGATCTTTTCGGTTCCCCACCCGGTGGTGGCCGGCTTGTCGCTGTAACCAAAGCCTGGCAGCGACGGGACCACGACATGGAACGCCGGCGCGTCCGCGTCTTTCGGATCTGCCAGCTCGTCTACGACATCGACGAACCGAGCAATGCTGTCCGGCCAGCCGTGCGTCAAGATCAGAGGTGTGGCATCCGCGCGCGCAGAGCGACGGTGCAGGAAGTGGATTCCCAGATCATCAATGGTCGTGCGGAACTGGCCGATCCGGTTGAGGCGCGCTTCGAACGACCGCCAGTCGTACCCGGTGCGCCAATAGTTCACGAGCTCGACGAGGTCGGCGAGCGGAACACCCTGTCCCCATCGGCGAGGGTCGGGCGCGGCGCGATAGACCGTCTCGGCCTCCGGTAGCCGCGCCGCGGCCAGGCGCGCGCGCAGATCGTCGAGGTCAGCGTCAGTTGCGTGGGCTTCAAATGCTTGCACGTCGCCGGGCAGACGGGGCATGAGACCTCCTGGCCATCGTGGAACCAGCTAAGACGGTTCTAGCAGTTCCCCGAGCCACGCTGCAACCGGCTAAGGTGGTTCCATGCGTGCTGGATTCCCTGACTTCCGCCTCGGCAACGTGCTGGCGACCAGCTTCACGGGGACTCTGTCGGAGCGTCACGGCAACGCTGTGGAGCGCATCCCCACGCCGCAGCGACTCGTTGACTGGCTGGCGGTGAACGGCCTCGCCGTGGACTCCTGCACCACTGCCCAGCTCGACCTCGCTCGGGAACTGAGGGAGTCGATTCACGCCGCCGCGACAGCGGCCGCGCTCCAGGCCGCTCTCCCTGCGTCTGCTGTCCAGGTCATCAATGACTGCAGCACTCAGGGCCGGGCCGCAGCGATCCTGACGCCCGAGGGTGAGCGGCAATGGCGGCTCAGCTCGGCTTCCTGCGTGGAAGATGCCCTCAGCGTGATCGCCGCCGACGCGATCAGCATCATCGCAGGCGAACGAGACGGAAGATTGGCCTTGTGCGCATCGCCAACCTGCCAAGCCGCCTTCTTCGACACCAGCCAAAGCCGCACCCGCAAATGGTGTGACATGAACACGTGCGGGAATCGTCAGAAGAAAGCGCGCTTCAATGCCAACCGCCGCAAACCCGGATCAACGAAGTCCTGAGAGCGAAGGATCCGACCTTCCGAGTCGGGTTCAACCTGTCGGCATGTCTCATGAGACAGATCAAGGTCTGGAGAAGGACGGCCCATCAGGTCCTCGAACGCCTCTTGCCATCGAGCAGGATCTACGCTGCGACCTGCGGCCATCACGTGATCTTCAGTCTTCACACACCGTTGATCATCTTCACACACCGGTGATCAACGGTGGCCGCAGCCATCCCGCAGCCGGTCCACCGGCAAGATCGCGGTCTGCGGCTGGAGGGCCAGGCCGCACTGATACCAGGTGCCCGGCTTACCGCCGAGGTCGGCCGGGTCTGCCGGGCCGACCAGGACGATGTCAGCGGACGGAACATGGGAGAAGGTCCTGCGGGCGATTCAGGCCGCGGCCGACGCTGAAGGCCGGATCGACTGGAGCATGGTCAGCGTGGATTCCACTTCCTGCCGCGCCCATCAGCATGCAGCAGGCGCTCGCTCAAGCCCACCAAGGGTCCCAGGACAGCACAGCAGACCGGCTCGGCACCGATTGGATGAGGCCCTGGGGCGTTCACGGGGTGGACCGACTCGCAAGATCCACCTGGCTGGTGAGGGCGGGCGGCACCCGCTCGCCTTCATCATCGCCCGCCAGTGGGGCGACGCCCCGCAGATGATCCCCGTGCTTGAGCAGATCCGAGTTCCCCGGTCGGGCGGCGGACACCCACGCGCTCCCCCGAGCACCTCGCCGGAGACAAAGCCTATTCGTCCCGCCGCAACCGCCATTACCTGCGGCGACGCCAGATCAAGCGCCGTCGCCGCGATCAGGCTGTGGCTCCGCTCGTAGTCGTGGCTTACCGCATGACCGGACGGTTCGCGGACGTGTACTCGTCCGCGACGGTGAAGACGCTGGCACAGCGCGGGCATTCCGCTTTACCGAACAGGTGGGCAATTCCGTTGGCGAGCGCCTCCTGCCCGTCGCGGACAGTGATCTCATGCATCCATCGGCCGGTTCCGGTGAGTTCCTCGGCGGCCGCCGGTCGCAGGTCCCGTCGGATCTCCTCACCCCCGTCACACACCTCCGAGTAGCATCCGAAGCCGCCAATGGCGATCGTCACGCCCACGCCACAATGAGGACAGTCCACGCCAATGATGTCGTCCGTGAAGCCCTCCAGAACGTTCGCCCAGTGGTACTCCTCTTCGACCGCGAGCAGGGCACGGAAGGACACCAGGTAGTCAGCCGGCCGCGACCGCAGGTGCCCGTCCAGAACCTCACGGAACTCCTTGATCGCGTCGGCGCAGTCCGCCAGCAGACCATCGCAGCCGTGCCGCCCTGCCGCGCGCTCAAGGATCTTTCCGGCCAGGCCGCGCGCCTCCGCGCTGCGTGGCGCGAGGCGCACCAGGCACGGCAAGGCGGCGAAACTGGCCGGAGACAGCAGGTCGTGCTCAAGGACGAGCCGCCAACCCAGCTCCTTCCACGCTTCAGGCTCGTCTTGGCGCTCCACCCGCTCCAAGAGCTCAGGAACGCGATCGACGTCGAATCTGCAGTCGCGCATTTGTGCCCAGTTCACCACCTGGGCATTGAACCCTCCCAAGGCGGCCAGGTGCGACTTCACCTCCGCCTTCGCAGGTCTGTCCAGGTGGCAGCTCCGAGGGACCCATCGGACAGGCCCTAGGTGTGCTGTCCGGACAGGTTGGTGACGCGGCTGGCTGGTGTTTGGCCGCTGATGCCGGTGTGGGGTCGGTGGTAGTTGTACCAGTCCAGCCAGTCGGGGAATGCTGCCTGGCGTTCGGCTTCTGAGGTGTAGGGCCGCTGGTAGGCCCACTCGTCGAGCAGGGTGCGGTGGAAGCGCTCGACCTTGCCGTTGGTCTGGGGCCGCCATGGCCGGGTCCAGCGGGGGCTGATGCCCAGGTCGCGGCAGGTGTCGCGCCAGGTGTTCTTGGTGTAGGCCCAGGCGTTGTCGGTCAGGACCCGCTCGACTCTCACGCCGCGTGCGGCGAACCAGGCGACCGCTCGTCGCAGGAACGCTGCGCAGGTGGCGGCCTTCTCGTCGGCCAGGTGTTCGGTGTAGGCCAGGCGGGAGTGGTCGTCCAGGGCGGTGTGCAGGTAGGCGTATCCGGTGCCGTTGCGGCGGTCCTGGTTGGCCCGGCCGGCCGCACGGCCCAGAACTTTGTGGCCGCCGCCGTTCGGGATGCGGCCGAGCTTCTTGACGTCGATGTGGACCAGTTCGCCGGGCCGGGAGCGCTCAAAGCGGCGGACGGGTTCGCCGGTGGCCCGGTCGGTGGTTGCCAGGGCGGGCAGGCCGTGCCGGACGAGGATGCGGTGGGCGGTGGAAGCGGCGATCTTGCATCGGGCGGCCAGCCGCACCGGCCCGATGCGGTGCTCGCGCCGTAGTCGGACGACCTGCCGCTCGACGGCGGCGGGCGTCTGCAGAGGGCTGTGGTGGGGGCGGCTGGAGCGGTCGTGCATGCCTGCGGCGCCGTGCCGGCGGTATCGCTCTGCCCAGCGGGCTGCGGTGGTGTGGCTGACCTGGAAGCGTTCCGCAGCCTGGCGCAGCGGCCAGCCGTCCTCGACGACACACCGGGCCAGACGCAGCCTGCCGGTCGGAGTCAGCGGGGCGTTACGGTGGGACAACGAGGGCCTCCTGGGCGTCGGTTGTAGATGTCGCAATCCACACCGAAACCAGAAGGCCCTCGCCCAGTTCAAGGACCGCGCAAGGCGTGTCGCCTGTCACCAACGTCCCCGGACAGCACACCTAGGTGTATTGACCGGCGCAGCGAGGCCGGCGCCTCGCCAACGCCGGTTCGGGGTGCTCGCGCTGGTCGTGAGCGGCAGTCTGGGGTGTGGATCGTCTGGCAAGGCGGTTTTGCCGATGAGTTCACCGTCCTCGAACGGTCTACCCGGCGACACGACCGTTCTCGACAGGAGTGCCATGTCCACCATCCAGCCAGTGATCGTCACTGCCGACCAGGACGTCCTGCTCGGCTTCTATACGAAATTGTTCGGCGCCGAGGAGATCTTCCGGGTACCGGCGGAAGGCCCGGCCTTCTACCTCGGCTTGCGCATCGGCGACACCGGCCTCGGGCTGGTGGCCAAGACGGACCCGGGGAGCGGGGCGGCACCGCGGATCCTGCTCAGCATCGGCGTCGACGACGTCGATGAGACGCTCGGCCGGGTGGAGGCGCTGGGCGGCTCGGTCCGCAGCGGCCCCAACGACATGCCGTGGGGACAGCGCGTCGCCCACATCCAGGACCCCGACGGCAACCCGGTGAACCTCACCCAGCCGATCCGGGCTCAGTGACGCCGTTCCGGGTGCCTGTGCTGGTCGTGGGCTGCCTGCGGAGGAGATGCTTTCCTGTAGTGGCCTCGATGTTGGCCAGGACGAGCAGCGCGCGAAGCAGGTGGGTGGCGCGAGCGTGGTCAAGCGGAGCTTGGTGAGGATCCGCCAGTTCTTCAGATGGGCGAAGCCGCGTTCGACCGGGGTGCGTCCGGCGGCCAGGATGCGGTTCGCCTCCCTGCGCTTCGACAGCCTCGGTGAGCAAGGCCCGGGCTTGGCCGGTGGCGGGGTCGAGGTTCCGTGAGGGAACGAGCGCGGCCTCGAGGTCCGCGAGGTCGCCTCGCAGGAGACGAAGCGGTTGCGGCGCTGCGCCTGCTCAGGGTCGACGCACCCAGAAAGTACGGGATCTGGAGCCGACACCGCTGGCGATCACAACCGGTCACCAGTGGGCTGGGATCCTCGGGGAACCCGCGACAGTTGACTCCGCGAGCCCACCGGTACGCAGCGAAGCCCGATCAGCTCGACAACAACTCGTCCAGGAACACCCAGGTAGCCGTCACGGAAAGGCGGTCACAACCTACTTGTCATCACTGACGTGACCGGGCCGGGCTATGGGGCTGGTCACCCTGCGGGCGAATACTGCAACCCTCGAATACCGACACTCCACCAGTGGTGCGCGAGAGCCAGGACGCGATCGTCGGCGCCGTCACCGGCTCCCTCCCCGCGCCCCGCAGCCTGCTGCTGGGGCGCCTCGATGCCCACGGGCGCCTGCGGTACACCGGCCACAGCACCATCCTCTCCAAGGCGGCCGTCGCCGCCTTCGCCGGTCTCCTCTCCCCGGCCACCACCGGACACCCGTGCACGGGATGGGCGTTCTCCGCCGGATGGGGCACCGGGCAGATCTTGAACGTCACCCTGGTGGGGCCCGACGTGGTCGTGGAAGTCGACGTCGACGTCGCCCGGGACGGCGCCGGCCGATGGCGCCACCCCGCACGCCGGCACCGCACACGACCCGACCCCTCCCCCGGCGACATCGCCCGCTTCGGCCTCTGACCCGCGTCATACGATCTGGCCTGGTCTGGGTTCTGTCCGGCGGATCACGTGGCGCCTTACAGCGCCGCCTGGCTGACCGTCAGTCCGCTCGTCGTCTTCAGCGCCCCCCGCGATCGAGGGCGGCGACCTCTCGTACGGCCCCGGCGATGGCCTGGTAGTCCTTTCGCAGGATCGCACCGTGGTTGCTGGGGACCTTCGCGCTGATGCGGATGTTCGCGTTGCGGGCGGTCACCGCATCGAGACCGGCGCGTATCCGTTCCTGCTCGTCGCCGCGGCTTCCGAGGGACGTGCCCGAAGCGACCACGTACCGCACCGGGACGGCGATGTCGTCCAGCACGGGGCCCAGCTCGTGCTCACGGGAGAGCCTGCCGAGCTCGATGTTGCTGTTCGCCTGTTCTTCGGCGGTCATCCGCGGGGTCAGGCCCGTCGGGCGCAGCACCGTCGTGATCCAGCTCATCCGCCGAAAAAGTTTCCGGATTCGCTGTTCCATGGCCTCGTCGAGCCAGTCGTGCGGGAACGCGCCGTCGACCAGGACCGCGCCCACAGTGCGCTGCGGATTCCGGTCGGCCCAGTGAGCCGCGACGACCGCTCCGTAGGACCAGCCCACCAGCAGCGCCCGGTCCACGGCCCTGGCCTCGAGAACGGCGTCGACATCGCGGACGGCGGCCTCGAAGGAGTAGTCCGCCGAACGCTTCGACTTCCTGCCGCGGGCCCGCTCGTCGTAGGTGATGTGCCGCCACTGTGGTCCCAGTTCGGCGATGACCCGCCGCCAGTAGCCCTGGGTGGCGAACTGGCCGTTGAGGTAAATAACGGGAATCCCGGGGCCTCCGGTGTCGGTGACGGCCAGGGCCGTGTCGTCGACCGGCACCATGCCGGCCCACTGTGCATTGGTCGAGAAGGTGCTGTTCTTGCTCATGGGTTCCCCCTGGTCGCGTGAAGCGTCTTGTTCGACTTCTCGGGGCGCTGCGCGTGGAGCGCGGGCCCCGGGGGACGGGCGGCCGGGTCGTCGGCGGTGACCGAGAGGTTCGCGGTCACGGTCGGCCCGGCCGGACAGTCCTGGCTCTGCTCGTTGGAGGCTGCGGATCTACAGGCTGCGGGCGGTGATGTCGCCGTGGGAGGTGGTGGCGCGGATGTCGAGTTCGGTGGTGCCGTCGTTCTTGAGGGCGTTGCTGATGCGACCGTGGCCGGTGGCGGCGTCCAGGGCGGCCGAGACTCCGGCGGCGGCGACGACCGTGATGTCGCCGGACTCGGTGCGCAGCACGACCGTGCCGCGTCCGGCCTCCGCGATCCGGATGTCGCCCCGTGCGGTGCTGATCTCCGCGGAGCCGCCCAGCCGGCCGACCTCGACATCGCCGTCGACCGCGGTGAGGCGCAGACTCGCGGCCTCATCGATCTTGATCCGGTGGTACGCGCCGTCGAAGGCGACGTCGCCGAGGCGGCCGACGACCCGGAGTTCGGCGCTGGACGCCTTCGCCTCGACGTGGGAGCCGGCGGGCAGCCGGACGGTCACCTCGACGGACCCGGACGGGCCGAAGAGCTGGTTCTTCGCCTCGGGGGCCGCGATCCGCAGGACGCCGTCGCCGTAGGCGACCTCCATCTGCTCCGCCGCCTTCACATCTCGGCTCTTGGCGGCGTTGGCGGGCAGGACCTCGACCGTGGTGTCGGCCCGGTCGGCGGCGATGAACTGGATGCGTCCCGCGGGGATGTCGAGGACGGCGGAGACCGGGGCGGGGGTGTCGAACTTCTGCATGGTGCTCTCCCTGTCGGATGTCGTTTCTGACGTTGGAAACGCTACGTTGCGTTCCACAGTCAGGCAACAAGCCTGTTGCATCTAAACGTCATTTCCGCAGGTGAAAACCGGAATATTGTTGCAATGATGTTGGCGCATAACGCAACAACGGCATCGCGCTGCGTTGCAATGAATTGGAAGTGAACGCTATGGTGGACCTGTCACGCACCACGCAGGAGGCCGCGACAGGTCGCGCGTGTCGCGCATTCGAACGCCGGCGTCTCCAGCGCGGCCGTGACGCGGCCCTGGGCCACAAGCTCGCCGGCCGCCCTCACCTTCACCAGCAGCCCGGCAAACGCCTCGGGGTTCTCGCGAGCGGTGAACAGCCGCCAGATCACCGCCCTCCTCCGCACACGCCGTCCCATTCGCAGCTTCCCCGGCAGACGTTCTGGGACCTGCCGTGACGCAGCCCGGGGGGGGGGGGGGGGGGGGGGGGGGGGCCCCCCCCCCCTAGATCCCCCCCCCCCCCCCCCCCCCAAAAAACCACAAACGACTAGGGAAAGAGAAAACACCCCCA
>NZ_JBVHTR010000027.1:18652-67747 GCF_055565775.1 Streptomyces sp. NPDC028331
TCCCCCACCGCCTCCCGCAGCGTATCCTTGTGGGTCGTTTTTGGGTGTTGGGGGGGGGGGGGGGGGGGGGTCGCTGTTTCCCTTCCCCCCCCCCCCCCCCCCCCGGCGCGCCCCCGACCTACGCCACGCCAGAGACCCGCCGATGCGCGGCGGCCAGGCCAAACTGTCCCGGAGTGCTTGCTCGATGCGCTGTTCGGCGGCTGAATCCCGGTGACATCAGCGGGCCGAGGGCGACGTCCGCCCCGCACTCGGTGCAGGCCACGGCACCCGGGCGGCGCAGCACCTCCAGGGCCACGTGCACGTCGAGCTCCTCTCCCCCCCCGGGGCGCCTCCTCGCGGTCCCACGTATGCAGCTCACGCCGCAATCGCCGCTACAAGCGTGCCTACGTCTTCCTTGGGAACCGCTACTCCAACAGGCGTTGCACCTCATTCGGGATCCAGGGGAACGGAACCTCGGGCCAGCGCGCTGCGGCCCATTCGTCGACGTCGACGGACAGCACAGCGTCAACGAAGGCACTCGGGGACTGGTAGCCGTGGACGTCAACGTAGTGAGTGACCAGGAACGGCGCAGCGTAGGCCACCCCGGGTGCCCCTGGAATGCGGACCTCGCCGTTGCCTTCAGGACCTTCGCCCGGTGGACAGAGGTCGCACTCATGCTCCCCAAGGCACTCGTTCATCCACTGGACTCTCTGAATGGCCTTCAGTTTCTCGACGAACTCCGGAGGGACCGGACCTCGCCGATACGGTCGGCCGGCCTCCAGCCAGCCGACGTTGAGGCGTGAGTACGCGGGGCGATACCAGAGCGCGTAGAAGCCGGACTCCCTGTCGGTGAACGAGTCATCGGGCAGGTAGTCGTACTCGGTCAGGTCTTCATAGAACACCTGAGGATGATCGCCGCATGGACACTCCCAGGGCCACAGCGTGGATCCGGCGGACAGCTCCTGGTTGGCCGCTGAGTGTTGTACTCGGCCAGTTGAGCGCAGGGAGTCGTCCGGCCGGACTACCGAAGGCTGCTCAACGGCTCTTCCGTGACCTGCGGGGCCGCCTGCCGGGAAGCGGCGGCTCGGGCACGATCGGGAGCCGTGCCCACGACTTCTGCCCCGTCCAACGCCACCATCGAGTCGCTGGACGGCGGCCCCGCCTGATCCGCCAGGGTGGGGTAGTCGTTGTAGCCGGCCGCTCCGCCCACGTACATGAAGTACCGGTCCCGGACCGGGTTGAGCGGTGCGCCGAGGCGCAGTCGGGTGACCAGGTCCGGGTTGGCGAGGAAGGGGCGGCCGAGCGCCACCAGGTCGGCGCCGGCCGCCAGCATCTCCCGCGTGGCCCGGGTGACGGTCGGTGTGGACAGGTCGGTCAGGTCCGGGTTGCCGATCAGGACGCCGGGCCAGTCGGCGCGGATCCGCCGGTACCAGCCGGTCGCCGGGTCGGAGCGCACCAGGTGCAGATAGGCGAGGTGCAGCCCCTTCAGGCGGTCCAGGAGCGTGGCGTAGAGGCCGTCGGTGTCCTCCTCCAGGACGCCGTTGACCGTGCTCGCCGGGGAGATGCGGATGCCCACCCGGTCCGCGCCGATCGCGTCGGCCACCGCCTCGGTCACCTCCGCCGCGAACCGCACCCGCCGCTCGACCGAGCCGCCGTAGCCGTCGGTGCGGCGGTTGGTGTTGTCGGCGAGGAACTGGTGCAGCAGCATCCCGTTGGCCGAGTGCACCTCCACGCCCTCGAAGCCCGCGTCGACGGCCCGGCGTGCGGCGGCGGCGAAGTCGGTGATCGTGGCCCGGATGTCGTCCGTCGTCATCGCGCGCGGGACGGCGGCCTGCCGGTGGCCCTGCGGTGTGAAGATCGTCTCCGGCAGCGGGACGGGGGAGGGTGCGAGGGGCGTGAGGCCGGTGGTCGCCGGGTGGCTGACCCGGCCCCCGTGCTGGAGCTGCAGGAACATCCGCCCGCCGGCCGCCCGCACGGCGTCGGTGACCCGCCGCCAGCCGGCCGCGTGCCGGTCGGTGTGGATTGCGGTGATGTCCGGGTACGTCTGTCCGACCGGGTTGGGCGTCGAGCCCTCGGCGATGATCAGTCCGGCCGAGGCGCGCTGTGCGTAGTGGGTGACCATCAGGTCCGTCGGAGTGCCGTCGGCCTCCGCGCGGTTTCGGGTCAGCGGGGCCATCACGAGGTGGTTGGGGAGGGCGAGCCGCCCGAGCCGGACGGGGGCGAGGAAGTCCGTTGTCTGCGTCATGCCGGCACGGTAGAACTTGACACTGATGTGAGGTTCAAGCCCTCTTCCCGGCGGAGGCGGACATGCGGATCGGCGAACTGGCCCGGCGCACCGGCGTGAGCGAGCGGTCGCTGCGCTACTACGAGACCCAGGGGCTGCTCACCGCCGAGCGCACCCCCGGCGGCCACCGCGACTACCCGGAGACGGCCGTCGACCGCGTCATCCGCATCCAGGAGCTGTACGCGGCCGGACTGCACAGCGAGAAGATCCGGCAACTGCTGCCCTGCATGCGCGACCGGGACGGCGGACCCTCCGCGATCGCCACCCCGCGTCTGGTGCAGGACCTGACCGCCGAGCGCGACCGGATCGACCGCATGATCGCCGATCTGCGCCGCTCCCGGGAGACCCTGGACGAGGTCATCCGCACGGCCCGGGACGCCTGACCGGCCGAAGCGACCCGCAACGCGGCCTGCACGCCGTGTGCCGGGCCTCCCGGCGACGCTAGCGTTCGCACCGGATGCCACCTGGCCTTTGCTGACGACGACTACGCGGGCGTCACCGGCAGACGGGCAGCAACTCCACGACCGCGAGCGGCACCAGCAGCCGCGACTCGACCGGCTCTTCACCCGCTGGCCGATCCGCAAGCTCGCTCGTTTTCGAGGACGGTCGTGTGATGCGGCCGTTTCCCGTCCGGTATGGGCGGCGCGTTGCTCCGGGCTGGTGGTGGTCGTCGACCGCGGGCGGCTGGTGGCGTACGGGTCCGGTGTGCGGCGTGCAAGACCGCGCTCAGGCCCGTGCGAGTGCCGGTATCAGGCGTAGCGCGTTGTCCCGGTTGATGCCGCGGAGCTGGTGGTCGGTGATGGCCGGGTCGCTGTCCAGGGCCGGTGCCGCGATGTCGGAGACGATGTGGGCGGGGACGGGCGGCCAGTCGGTGCCGTAGAGGATCCGGGCGGGGTCGACCGTGGCCATGAGGGTCGGGGTCGAGGACGGGGACATGGGGCCCGCCGTGTCGTAGTAGAAGCGGTGCAGGTAGTCGCGTACCCGGGACGGTTCGATCTCGGGGGTGAGGCGGTCGCCGAAGAGCTCCAGGCGGGTGGCCATGTAGGGGAGGAAGCCGCCGCCGTGCGGGAGGACGAAGGTGAGGTTGGGGTAGCGGTCCAGGGTGCCGTTGAGGATGAGGTTGATCGCCGCGCGAGTCGTGTCCATGAGGAAGTCGCACATGTACGGCGGCAGGCCCGGGACGGCCGCCCCGTCGCCGTTCCCTCCGGATACGTCCATCGGGTGCGTGCTGACGACCGCGGAGCGGTCGTTCAGCTCGGCGAGGAGGCGATCGTGGGAGGGGTCGCCGAGATAGACACCGCCCGCGCTGGTGCGCGTGCTCACTCCGACGGCGCCGAGGTCGTCGAGACCGTACTTCAGCGACCAGCTCGACAGGTCGAGGTCGTCGAGGAAGACCGGTGTGAAGAAGGCGAAGCGGGTGGGGTGGCTCGCGGTGACTTCCGCCGCCGCCTGCAGCGCCACCCGTGCGCTCTCCTCGCGCTTGTCGCGCTCCTGGATGCGGCCGAGCATGGCCACGGTCATGACGGTGGTACGGATGCCCGTACGGTCCATGAGGGCGAGCGCGGAGTCGGCGTCCCAGCGGGTCCACCAGGGCAGCCGGTCGCGCCGGACCAGGCCCTGCGCCTCGGCCCAGTCGAGCCAGGCGGGGGCGGTGAAGTGGTGGTGGACATCCACGCGGGAGGTTCGGGCGTCGTCGTCGGCAGGGGCGGACGCCGAGGGTTGGGATGACATCATCACGGGCTCTTCCTTCGTTCAGAAGCGGCGTTCAAGCGGAGGCGTTCAGACGCGCCCGTCGGATGCCGCCACCAGGGGCTGCTCCGTCGCGGTCGTCGGCTGCGGCTCAGCCGCGGCGTTCGATGGCGTCTCGCGGCGAAGCACCGTCATCAGCGTGTCGGTGAGGTCCCGTTCCGGGTCCGGTACGAGCCTGGGCGACCGCCATGCCACGAAGCCGTCGGGGCGGACCAGGACGGCACCGGACTCCGCCGTGCCGTGCAGCGCCGCCCAGTCGGCCTCGTCCTCGGGGATCAGGTCGTGGTCCGCGCCGACGACGTAGCATTCCACCGGGACGCCCAGGCGTGCGGCGACACGGCGGGCTGCAGTGCGCCAGGCCTCGCCTCCGGGGCCGGTGAGGACGACGAAGGACCGTTCGTAGAGGTCCAGGGTGGAGATCCGTCGGCCGTCCCGGGTGGTCACCCACATGTGGGGGGCGCGGCTTCCGGGCTCGCCGCCCAGCCGGAACCGGTCGGGCACGATCGCGGTGTCCGGGTCGGCGCCGACGACGGCGCCCGACGGGTAGCGGTAGCACAGGGCCACCGTCAACGCGTCGGCCGGATCGTCTCTGCGCTTCTCCGGGGTGTAGCCCGGGTGCTGTTCCTCGCCCGCCTGGAACAGCGCGCGGGCGGTCGTCGCGAGCGCGACCGGGCGGCGTTCCGTCTGGTAGGTGTCGAGCAGCCCCGGTCCGGCCCAGCCTCGCAGGACCGCCGCGATCTTCCATGCGAGGTTGTGGGCGTCCTGGATACCGGTGTTGGAGCCGAAGGCCCCGGTGGGGGGCATCTCGTGCGCCGAGTCACCGGCCAGGAAGACCCGGCCCTCGCCGTAGCTGTCGGCCACCCGGTCCGCCGCGTGCCAGGGGGCCTTGCCGGTGACCTCGACGTCGAGGTCGGGGACGCCCGCCGCGGCGCGGATGTGGGCGATGATGCGCGCGTCGGTGAAGGCGTCCAGCGTCTCGCCCCGGTCCGGGGCCCAGGGGGCGTGGAAGACCCATCGCTCGCGGTTGTCCACCGGCAGCAGGGCACCCTCGCCGGCGGGATCGGTGATGTAGCAGACGACGAAGTTCCTGTCGCCGACGACGTCCTGCAGCTTCTTGCTGCGGAACGTGACGCTCACGTTGTGGAACAGCGGGCCCGGTCCCGACTGGGTGATGCCCAGCCGCTCGCGCACCGGGCTGCGGGGCCCGTCGGCGGCCACGAGGTATTGGGCGTGCACGGTGCACGTCTCGCCGCTGTCACGGTCCCGTACCTCCGCGTGCACCCCTTCGGCGTCCTGTGTGAAGGAGACCAGCTCGGTGCCGAAGCGGATGTCACCGCCGAGGGAGCGGGCGTAGCGCAGGAGGACGGGCTCGAGGTCGTTCTGACTGCACAGGCACCAGCCCGACGAGGTGATCTGCGACAGGGACGGACCCGTGTCGATGGCCTTGACGATCCACCGGCGGTCGCCGCCGGCGAGCGTGCTCACCTGGAGGACGCCGTCGTTCCCGGCCAGGGCGCCCGCAGCGGCGCGGATGTCCTGCTCGACGCCCGCGGTCCGGAACAGCTCCATGGTGCGCAGGTTGTTCCCACGGCCGCGGGGGTGGGTGGACGTCGCGGCGTGACGCTCGACGAGGAGGTGCTCGACGCCGAGGCGGCCGAGAAAGACTGACGTGGACAGGCCCACCAAGGAGCCGCCTACCACCAGAACTGGTACGGATTCCACGGCTCGTCTGCTCATCGGCTGATCCCCTATCGTCTGTCATCTGATGCCGAATATCCCGAGACCGCAGGAAGCGGTGACTCGGGGCGTTTCCATTCGGCATCAACTCTTCGCCCGCTTCCCGGACCCCGCACCTCCTGTTGCTCTGATCGCGACGCCGCTGTCCCGGCGCCGCCCCGGACGGGCTAAGGGCGCGCAGAGAACGGAAGTGACGCCTCGGCGGATCCGGCTCGTGGATGCGGTAGGGGCATGTCGCAGGCGATTGGTTATCAACTCGCTGTGAGATGCGCGGTGTTGCCGTCGCACCTGGGCGAGCGCCGGCGGCGTCTGTCGATGGGGGCGGCGGCACGGGTTCCGGGGCATGACGGGTTCCGGGCCATGACGGGTTCCGGGGCATCAGGGGTTCCGGGGGCATGGCGGGTTCCGGGCCGTCGCGCAGGCGGCCGAGGTCAGCGGGACCCCCGTCCGCAGGGGCGTGGACTCCGACAAAGGCGTTGGACATGCCGATGCCGCCTCGGACCAGGCTCCGGCGGCAGCGGCGCGATCAGCGACCAAGGGCGGGGTCATTTCGACTTGCCTACCGAGAAAGTCGGCGCTAACTTTCCCAGTAGGCAAGTAAACGCGGGGGCGGTCCGGCCTGATCCGGTCCGGCGCGCCCCGGCGGTCCAGCAACGTCTTCGGGGAGGCGATGGCATGACCACACCGGTGGATGCCGAACGGGCCTGGCAGGATCTCCAGCGGATCCGGGTGCCGCAGGAGCGGGTCTACGACGAGATCGAGCGATGCGCGCACGGTGATCCCAAGGCGACCTACACGACGGCCGCGGTCATGTGGGGCTTCCTCGCCGGCATGGGGCTCAAGCTCCCGGCGTGGGGCCTGTGGCTGACGCTCGCCGCCTATGTCGGCGTCCTGGGTTCCCTGGCCGTCGTCTGGAGCCGCCGTGCCCGGATGCGGCTGCACCGCTCCCGGTACAGCTGGCGCAGCTTCGCCACGTTCATCGCAGGCGGGTGCCTCACCGGCGGCACGATCCTGCTCACCGACCACCTGGCGGACTCACTCGACCTGCCCTACCCCAGCTTGATCACGGCCACCGCCGCGGCTGCCGTGTTCGTCCTCTTCACGGGACCGGCGAACCGCTGGGCGGTCAGCACACTCCGCGAACGCGCGCTGCGCGGCCACGCCACACGAGCCATTGACGAGGAGGCGGGCCTATGAGCACCCCCGCGGGCTTCGACGAACTGATCCATCCCTCGACCCGGTTGTCGATCGTGGCCCTGCTGTCCGCCACGGAATGGGCCGACTTCTCGTTCATCCGCGACGGTCTCTCGCTCAGCGACTCCGCGCTCTCCAAGCAGCTGCACACCCTGGAGGAGGCCGACTATCTGGAGATCCGCAAGGAGGGCGGAGGGCGCAAACGTCGCACCAAAGTACGGCTGACGGCCCGCGGGCGCACCGCCTTCGAAGGCCATGTCGCCGCTCTCCGCGCGATCGTCGAGGGCGCGGGACCCGCAGTGGCGCAGCAGACGGCACCCGAACAGCAGCACGCGGAGACGAGCCGATGACCAGTACCCCCACCACAGCCGCCGGCTCCCGCCAACCGGTCGTCTTCGCACGGGAGCTGCGGATGTCGTACGGCAGCACCGAGGTGCTGCAAGGCGTCGAACTGGACATCCACCGCGGAGAGATCTTCGCCTTACTCGGCCCCAACGGCGCGGGGAAGACCACCATCGTCGAAATCCTGGAGGGTTTCCGGCAGCGCTCCGCCGGCGAGGTCCGGGTCCTCGGCAAGGACCCGGCGCACGCCGACGACGCCTGGCGCGGCCGGATCGGCCTGGTGCTCCAATCGTGGCGCGACCACCGCCGCTGGCAGGTCGCCGAGCTGCTGCGGCACTTCGCGACGTACTACCCCGATCCGCGCGACCCCGAAGAGCTGCTGGAGCTGGTCGGTCTCACCCACCGAGCCCGGCACCGAGTCGACCAGCTGTCCGGCGGCCAGCGGAGGCGCGTCGACGTCGCGCTCGGCATCGTCGGCCGCCCCGAGCTCCTCTTCCTGGACGAGCCCACCACTGGCTTCGACCCCGAGGCGCGTCGCGAGTTCCATGACCTGGTCGAGCGGCTGGCCCGCGACGAGGGCGTCACCATCCTGCTGACCACCCATGACCTGGCCGAGGCCGAGCGTCTCGCCGACCGGATAGCGATGCTGGTCAACGGCCGTATCCGGATGTGCGGCACACCCGCCGAGCTCGCCCGGCTGGCCGCCGCCCAGGCGGAGGTCCGCTGGACGGCACCTGACGGCACGCCGCGCCGCAAGCGCACCGCGGATCCCTCACTGCTGGTCTGGGAACTGCACCGCAAGGCCGACGGGCCGGTCGCCGACCTGGAGGTCCGCCGCCCGACGCTGGAGGACACCTATCTGCACATGGTGCGCGAGCACACTGGCGGCACCACGGACGCCCGGAGCGGCGCGGACGCCGGAGCCGCCGGCAACACAGCCCTGGTGGGCGCCGGGACGGGGGAGGAACGATCCGCATGAGGGAGACGGACGTTACAGCGGTCGGGCACAGGACCGCGCGGGGCGGGACCAGCGCGACGGACGGGGCTGCCGGCGGGACCACCGGCGCCCCTGGGGCGGTCCGCGCCCGCGGTCGGCAGGTGCGCTCATGGCAGGCCGGGCTGCGGCGCGGCGGTATCGAGGTGCGTCATCTCCTGCGCAGCCGCAGGGAGTTCGTCAGCCATCTCAGCAATGTGGTGATCGCCCTGGTGGTCGCCTCCTTCATCCATGACGACCTGCCCGGCACCCGTATCCCCGCCGCACACCTGACGATCGCCGGGTTCGCCGCGTATCTGCTGTTCCAGGTGGGGCTGATCAACCTTCCGCAGATCCTGGTGACCGAGCGCGACGAGGGCACCTTGCTGCGGCTGCGGGCCACGCCCGGCGGCATACCGGCCTATCTGGTCGCCAAGTGCGTGGTGATCGTCATCATGGCGATGGGCATCGTCACCGTCCTGTTGGGCGCCGCCGCGTTGTTCGTGGACGGGCCGCTGCCGCACAGCCCCGGCGGCTGGCTGACGCTCATATGGGTCGTCGGCCTCGGTCTGCTCGCCGTCGTACCGCTGGGCGCGGCCATCGGCGCCGTGCTGCCCAACGCCCGCGAGGGGCTGGCGATGATAATGCTGCCCGCGACGGCGCTGCTGGTGACCTCGGGGGCGATGTTCCCGATCGGCCGGCTGCCGGCGGTGGTTCAGGACGTGGCGTCCGTCTTCCCGCTCCGGTGGATGGCGCAGGGCGTGCGCTCGGCCCTGCTGCCGGACGCCGCGCAGGCCGCGGAGCCGTCCGGCTCCTGGCAGTTGCCGACGGTCGCGCTGGTGCTGGCCGGCTGGGCCGTCGTCGGCTTCCTGCTGGCCGTCCCGCTGCTGCGCCGCGCCGCCCGCCACGAGTCCGGCTCCCGGCTGACCGAGCGCCAGAGCAAGGCGCGCATGAGCGGTGCGCTCACGCCATGACGCGCCCTTTCGGCTCCGCGGGCCGGGGAGCCGGGCGCCAGGGACCGGTCATCGGGGGTCGGCAGGGGCGGGACCGAGGACGGCACCGGTGCTGTCTCCCTTCGTGGGCGCCGCGGTCCGAGGCTGCGGCACGCTCGGTTCGGGCAGGGTGCGGAAGATCAGCCCGCTCAGCACGGGCATCAGGACGAGAGGCGCCAGGGCGGTCTGCAGGGACGTGGCGTCGGCGAGACCGCCGATGGCGGGGCCGGCCAGGCCGCCGATGCTGACGGTCAGACCGAGGGTGATCCCGCTGGCGGTGCCGACACGGGAGGGCAGGTAGTCCTGGCCGAGGGTGACCTGCAGCGAGAAGGGCACATACAGGCCGGTCGAGGTCAGTGCCACGAACAGGTAGATGGCCGGGCCGGGCACCCACACCACGCCTGCGACGGCCGCGGCCGTGATCAGGTACGACCAGCGCGAGACCGTCACCCGATCCCAGCAGGCGGCCAGGGACCCGCCCAGTACCGAGCCGATCGCACCGCCGAGGTAGAGCACGGACAGGGCTGCGGTGCCCGCGGCCGTGCTGCCGCCCAGGCGCTGGCGGGCGTACAGCGAGATGAAGGTGCTCAGACCGATGAACGCGATCGATCGAAAGACCACGGCCAGTGACAGTTTCACGAAGGAGGTGGTGTCGTCGCTCCCGGCGGGCACCGTCATGCGGGGTCCGGCGTCCTGTCTCTGCCGCAGGGCGCGCACCATGGGCAGGCACATCGCAGCGCCGGCGAGAGCCGGCAGCACCAGCAGGGGTGTCCAACTCAGTGCTCCGGCGGCCATCACGGCGGCGACCATGAGCGGGGCCAGTGCGAAGCCGATGTTGCCGCCCGTGGAGAACCAGCTCATGGCGCGGTGGCTGCCCCGGCTGGCGATGCGGGCGACGCGGGCGGATTCGGGGTGGTAGGCGGCCACGCCGATCCCCGACACCGCGACGAACACGAGGGTGAGCGGGTAAGAGCCGCTCAGGCCGCTCAGCGCGATGCCGACACCGCCGAGCAGCGTGCTGACCGGCAGCAGCCATGGCATGGCCCAGCGGTCGGTGAGCGCGCCGAACACCGGTTGCGCCACCGAGGACAGCAGTGAGGCGGCCAGCACGATGCCCGAGGCGACCGCGTAGGTGTAGGCGCGCTCGGCGATGAAGAACGGCACCAGGGCCGCCACGGCACCTTGGTAAAGGTCGACACAGGCGTGGCCCACGGACAGCAGAACGATCGGTGTGTTCCTTCGCATCCCGCCATGCTCCGGGCCCGGCATGGTGTCGCGCTTCCGATAAGCTGCCACAAGATGACGGAAATCCGCCACGATCCCGTGGCACCGACCCGCACCCAGTCGCTGGCGTCCGGCGGCTCGATCGACGCCCACCGGCACGACGACCACCAGATCATCTATGCAGGCCGCGGGGTGCTGGCCGTCACGACCGGCGAGGGGTCCTGGGTCGCCCCGGGCACGCGCGCCATCTGGGTGCCCGCCGGCACCGTGCACGCGCACCGGGCCTACGGCGAACTCGACCTGCACCTGGTGGGATTGCCCGCCACCGAGAACCCGCTCGGCCTCAACGCGCCGACCGTGCTGGCCGTCAGCCCACTGCTGCGCGAACTGATCATCGCTTACACACGCGCCGAGGACGATGACAGCCCCGAACGGGCCCGCCTTCGCGCGGTGCTCCTCGACCAGCTACGGGCATCCCCCCAGCAGCCGCTGCACCTGCCCACTCCTACCGCTCCCCTGCTGCGCACCCTGTGCGACATCCTGATCGCCGATCCGGGCGACGGCCGCACGCTCGCCGAACTGGGCCGCGAGGTCGGGGCGAGCGACCGCACCCTGTCCCGGCTGTTCCGTAGTGACCTCGGCATGACCTTCCCGCAGTGGCGCACACAGCTTCGTCTCCACCGGGCCCTGGTCCTCCTGACGCAACGGACGCCGGTGACCGTGGTGGCACACCAGTGCGGTTGGTCGTCCACCAGCACCTTCATCGACGTCTTCCGCCGCACCTTCGGCCACACCCCGGGCTCCCACCCGACGGGCTGAGTGCGCCTACGAGTCCCTCTGGGCCAACCCGATCGAAGCGCGCTTCGGGTCGCTGCGGCAGTTCAGCCCGGTGAATTCGAACCATCGCAGCCACCCGGCGCAGACTCAGGCCGTGCACCGTTACCCGCGCCGGCGCAACGCCGACGCTCGCCACCCCGACGTTCTCGCCGCCCAACGCCGAGAACGCGCCCGTATCCAGGCAGCCGCCCACGGCCGTGGCGCGCGGCCACGGCGGCGCCTGCACGACCCTCTGCGCACACCCGCGCCGGCCTCGTGCACGCGCCGCCGACCCGGAGCGCTCAGCTACCGACCCGCGTGTAAATGAGGATCACCGCGCCGCTCTTGAGGACCGTGTGGTCTGCGAGAGTCCAGTTGCGGGGGTGGAAGGCGGCCTTTCGGGAGAACAGCGGGATCCCGTCACCGATGGTCAACGGGCCGACTTTCAGGATCAGGGTGTCGATCTCCGCGTACAGGGAGCCCGCAAGTTCGGCGCCGCCGAGTAGCCAGATGTCCTTGCCGTCCTGCTGCTTGAGCGCGCGCACGGTCGCCACCGGGTCATCGGCGACCAACTCGACGGCCGGGTCCGGGCTGTCGGTCAAGGTTCGGGAAAAGACCAGGTGACGCAGGTGGGGGTAGGCGTCAGTGATTCCGGCCGCAAGACCGATCTCGTAGCTGCGCCGCCCTTCGAGCACGGTGTCGAAGTGCGTGCCTTCCGCCGTGACGGACAGTGCCTGCCGCGCCTGGACCGGCAGCGTCTCCGGGTACTCGTCCACGAGGTGCTGTATGTAGTCCTCCGATATGGGCCAGAAGCCGTTCGGACCGGTGGGGTCCCCGCCGTCCGGACCTGCGATGAAGCCATCGAGAGTGGTGGCGATGTAGTGGACGAGTTTGCGCATGCCTGGGTCCCTTCCGCTGGTCACCCTGTCGCGGTGCGGCCTCGGGCCGCCGGATGGCGTGCCGAAGTGCGAGGCCACTGAGTGATCATGACACTCGGTCGGCCATGCGAGCTCCGTGCCGCCAGATCTCGTGAACCTTCGCCCACACACCACGGCTCGAATGCTGCTCAAACCAGCCGACAAGCACTGTCAGTGGACCCGCTGGAGAGAAGGTGTCCGCGATGTCCCGGACGACGTTGAGCAGTTCCTGATACGTCCGGCCGGGCAACGGCGCGGGTGCGACCCGGACCCTTTTGCCCGGCGCGCAGCCGCTGTCGAGTCGGCCCAGGGAGGCGACAGACCACATGGCTGTGCCCGAGGGAGTCGTGAGCAGTTCGACACCGACCGAATTCCTCACCTTCGTCGAACTCCACGTCGATGCAACCCAAGGCCACCCCACCCGGCGCTGGGGAGGAGATGGGAGGTTTGACAGATCTCGGCGACGGGCTGCCCGACGGGGCCTGTCAGTCGCGGTCGGAGAGGACGGCGAGACGAGGCTCGCTGCTGCCGATGAGCGCCCGCGCCTGTTCGAAGTGCCAGTGGGTGAGGCTGCACTGGGCGGAATGGCGGCTTGGAGCCGTTTGGGCTGGACGCTGCAGGCACCAGCAAGCGGGAGTTGACTGCGGATGGGCAGGGGCTCAGGCAGTGGCGGTTTGGTCGACGGGCGGCAGGGCGGGGGTCAGCAACAGCCGGCCGGCGTGGCCGGTTGTGGTGTGGCCGCGGTGAGAGTGGCGTCGTAGAGGGGGCGGAGCGCACGCTGGTGGTGACTCGTCGTCGTAGAGGAACACCATCGTCTGCTCCCTTCGGACACAGAACGGAACGGTGCGGTTAACGACCCCTCTATTGGAAGGCTGGCCTTGCAAACTTTATCTTGCAAGGCTAGCCTTCCAATATGGCTTCACGAGCATCGGACGACCGCACTGAAACCCTTGAGCCGGACCCCGCACTGATCGGGGTTGCCACGCGGTTGCGGATCAGCATCGGCACGTTCAGGCGCCGCAGCCACGAGGCGCTCAGCGAGGGAGATTTGACAGGCCCGCAGCTGACGGCCCTCTCGCGGCTCGAGCGGCTGGGTCCGGTCACCACTGCGGAACTGGCCAGGCGTGAGCAGATCACTCCCCAGGCGATGGGCGCCACCGTCGCGGTCCTGGAAGGCCGTGGGCTGGTGGCCCGTAGGGCTGATCCCGCTGACGGGCGTCGCTGGCTGCTCACGGTCACCGATGCCGGCCGGGCCGTGCTGAGTTCCGAACGCAGCGCCGTCGCCGACCGGATGGCCGCGGCGATGGCGACGTCCTTCACGTCCGAAGAGATCGCGACTCTCGACGCGGCGGCGCCGCTGATCGAGCGGCTGGCCGACCTGTTCTGACCAGCGACCGCGATCATCGACCCTCACCCCGAGGAGCAAGGGGCGTGCCATGAACGAGCCGGAGTCCGACGTCGTCGCAAGCGCCCGGAGCGAGGCGGGCGGTGCCGCACGTCCATTCTCCTGGCGGTTCACTGCGCCGTTGCTGATCGGCTCTGCGATGAACCCGATCAACAGCTCACTGATCGCTACCGCGCTGGTACCGATCGCCGTCGGCCTGCACGTCCGAGTCGGGCAGACCGCAGCCCTGGTGACCGCACTGTATCTGGCCAGCGCCATCGCCCAGCCCACGGCCGGCAAGGCCGCCCAGGTGTTCGGTCCGCGACGGGTCTTTCTGACGGGGACCGTGCTGGTGGCAGTCGGCGGCACGGTGGGCGGCCTCGCGCAGGATCTGATCACCCTGCTCATCAGCAGAGTCCTGATCGGTCTAGGCACCTCCTGTGCCTACCCGACGGCGATGCTGCTGATCCGCGGCCGGGCCCACGACGCCGGTCTCGACGAACCGCCCGGCAACGTCCTCGGCGCACTACAGATAGCCGGCACCGCCACGGCGTCGCTGGGACTGCCCGTCGGCGGCGTCCTGGTCGGCGCCCTCACCTGGCGATCGGTGTTCTTCCTGAACGTGCCGGTAGCACTGATCGCCCTGGCCGCGACACTGGCCTGGATCCCCCGTGACAACCCCGTCGGCCGCGACCACACCCTGCGTGGCATCGCCTCCGCCCTCGACGTAACGGGCATCCTCGGTTTCGGCACGACGATGATCGCACTGCTGGTGTTCCTCTACGACCTGCCCGTCGCGCACTGGTACCTGCTGGGCATCGCGGTGGCAGCGGGAGCGGCGCTCACGCTCTGGGAGTTGCGTGCCGCCACCCCGTTCCTCGACGTGCGCCTGCTCGCGGCCCACCGGGCTCTGACCCGAACCTATCTGCGTTTCGGCCTGGCGATGCTGTGCGTCTACCTCGTGCTCTACGGGCTCACGCAATGGGCCGAGGCCGTACGCGGCCTGTCCGAGAGCGCATCCGGCCTGCTCCTGCTGCCCATGACCCTGGTGTCCGCGGTGGTCATATCGCCGGTGTCGCGACGCAATCTCATAGGAGGACCACTGATCGCCGCCGCGCTGATGTGCGCGGCGGGGTCGGCGGGCGTTCTCCTGTTGACCTCGTCGACCTGGATCGGCCTGTTCGTCGCCATCACCGTTGTGTTCGGCATCTCGATGGGCGCCGCTTCAGCCGGCAACCAGACCGCCCTGTACGACCAAGCTCCCCCTCAACAACTCGGCAGCGCCTCGGGACTGCTGCGCACCTTCGCCTACATGGGCTCGATCGCCTCCTCGGCCCTCACCGGCATCGTGTTCCACACACACGTCACCGACCACGGCCTCCACCAGATCGCCTGGATCATGGTCGGCATCAGCGCCGCCCTGATCATCATGACCATCGCCGATCGCTCACTGTCCCCGCGCCCCCGACGCTGACACCCGCCACTCACAGCACCTGCCTCACCGAATCCAGCAAAGCTCGGAGAACCCCGGTGCCTGTCACCATCCTTGACCCCACCACCGCACTCACCGTCGTCGACCTGCAAGCAGGACTGACCGACCTGCCGACCGTGCACCCGCTCGGCGACATCGTCGCGAACACTGCGGCACTGGCCGACGCCTTCCGTGCCAAGGGACTGCACCGCACTGGCAGCAACCCGTCCGCAGTTCCGGAACGGTGGTCGATTCGGTCACTCGAACATTCCCTTGACGCAGAAGGCGACTGGCGGCGCCGGCGTGCCACCGGTCAGACGTCCCGTGCAGTGCCTCGTCCGGCAGCGCCTCACTAACAACGAGTCGCTACCGCAGCGAGCGTGATGAGGGGAGCCTGGCCGAGTGCCTGGAGCCGTTCAAGGCGGAGTTCCTCGCCGTGGCACGCCGCAGCCTGGCCTGACGTCGCACGTCACAACCACCTGTTGAGCGCAGCGACCCGTACGGTCACCTCGTAGCTTGGACGCCGCGCACAGCCGGCTCGTCGTACCTTGTGGCCACGGCCCGGTGCCTCTTGCTGTGGCGGCTGGTCAGCACCAGCTTCCGTCCCGGCCGTTGCCGAGGTGGGAGAACGCCTTCCAGGCGGCCCTGGTCTTGGTTCCGGCCTTGCCGTCGATGCCGCCGGTGTCGTAGCCGAGGGAGGTGAGGAAGCGCTGGAGGGCGCTGATGGTGTTGGGGCCGAGGATGCCGTCCTCGGTTCCGGCTTTGTCTCCGTCGGCGTTGAGGAAACGCTGCCAAGCCAGCCAACTGTCGTGGCCGAGCCGGCCGTCGATCGTGCCGGGGTCGTAACCGGCGCCGCGGACGTAGCACTGCACACTCTTGGCTTCGCTGGTGGTGAGGCCGAGGTTGTCGACGGCCTGGATCGTGACGGTCCGGGTGCTGACGGTCCGGGCGGGTACCTGCTGGGCGGGTGCGGCAGTGGCTATGGTGGCGCCGGCAAGGGTGCCGGTCAGACCGAGGACCAGGCCGGCGGCCGTGAGGCCGAGAGCGGCCTTTGCGCGTATGAGCATGAATGTTCCCCCTTCTTCCGGTTGGGCGACTGCCCCGGGGTTGACCGCATGCAGGCAGAGATCTAGCAGCACCGCTGGAGGCGGGTCGAGCGCCGTGCAGAGGGTTGTCCGTCGATTCAGCCCATCAAGAATCTGACCGATAGCCACACCTGTCCTGAGGGCGGTCGCACACGTTCAGCACCCCGAGCGCTCGGTGAGGCGACAGACACATCTGACGCGCCGGGTCACGCGTGACCACTTGTCGTGCACGAGGTCACGCTCGGCGCTCGCAGAAATGACCAGATAAGGGCCACCCGACCGAGGTGCCTCGACGGGCGTCGGTCGGGTAGCGTGCGGGCCATGTCGAGTCCTGAGTCAGACAAGGTGGGGGCTTTCGGTCACGCCGTCAGCCCCCTGAACCACTGAGCTCGTAGCCCTGTCGTCGCGCCGCATTCCGTGGTGGGACGAGTGTGCCCTTGGGGCTGGCCGCGGTGACGAGATGACCTTCTCGTGCCTCTCCTCACCTCGGAGCCACTCGATGCCTTTCCCGCTGTATCTGCTTGCCCTGGCCGTCTTCGCCATGGGTACCTCGGAGTTCATGCTCGCCGGCCTCCTGCCGGACATCGCCTCGGACCTCGACGTCACCGTCGGGACAGCAGGCGTGCTCACCTCGGCGTTCGCGATCGGTATGGTCGTCGGCGCCCCCCTTGTGGCCGCGCTGGCCCGCAACTGGCCCAGGCGCTCCAGCCTGCTCGGGTTCCTCCTCGCTTTCGCGGCAGGTCACGCCGTGGGCGCCGTCACCACGAGCTTTCCGGTTCTGTTCGCGACCCGGGTCGTTGCCGCGCTGGCGAACGCGGGGTTCCTCGCCGTCGCTCTGACGGCTGCCGCCACGCTGGTCCCGCCCGACAAGAAGGGACGTGCGCTGGCCGTCCTGCTGTCGGGCACGACGGCGGCCACGATCGCCGGTGTCCCCGGTGGGTCGGTACTCGGCACGTTGCTCGGCTGGCGGGCCACGTTCTGGGCTGTCGCCGCTCTCTGCCTGCCTACAGCTCTCGGCATCCTGAAGGGGACCCCAGCGGGACGTGTGAAGGAAGAGCCGACTGGCAGGCCGGCCCTGCGAGCGGAACTCGTCCAGCTCACAAGGCCGCGGTTGATCCTGGTGATGCTGCTCGGCGCGCTGGTGAACGCGGCAACGTTCGCAAGCTTCACCTTCCTCGCCCCCGTCGTGACCGACACCGCCGGGCTGGGCGAGTTGTGGATCTCTGTTGTTCTGGTGCTCTTCGGCGCCGGTTCCTTCGTCGGTGTCACCGTCGCCGGCCGGCTGTCCGACCAGCGTCCCGGCCTGGTCATCGCGGTCGGCGGTCCGCTGCTTCTCGTCGGCTGGCCGGCCCTGGCGGTACTGGCCAAGGAGCCGGTCGCCCTGTTCACCCTCGCGTTCCTTCAGGGGGCGCTGTCATTCGCGCTGGGCAGCACCCTGATCACGCGCGTTCTCTACGAGGCCGCGGGAGCCCCCACCATGGCCGGGGCGTATGCGACGGCGGCACTCAATGTCGGGGCCGCCGTCGGCCAGCTCATCGCCGCGACCACCCTCGGCACCGCGCTCGGGAACCTCGGGCCTCTGTGTGCGAGCGGCGTACTCGTCGCTGTCGCGCTGCTCATCGCGCTCCCCCTCCGCACCGTGGTTGCGGTCGGCCGAAGCGCCGAGGTGCTCCAGTGACGCATGCGAACGCCCCCTTGAACATCGAGGGACGCCTGAACATCGAGGGACGCCGAAGGGCTCGTGGAGCGCTGCCGCGCCCGCCCGGTCGCCCAGGTGGCCGCCGAGGCCGGCATCTGCCGCGCCTAGCGTTGCCGCAGGCAGGCAGCGGCGGGGCCCGGGGCCCCGGCTGCGTGCCCGCCGGGATGGTGTGTCAGAGCTCGGCGAGCCGGTCCACCAGCAGCTCCACTCTCGCCTCGGCGTCCTCGGGCAGCAGGCGGCTCGCGCGGGTCAGGGTCGCCAGGCCGTGCAGGGACGCCCAGAACAGCTCGGTGAACAGGCCCGGGGCGACGCCGTCCCCGGCGACCTCGGCGAGGCACTCGAGCAGGGCGGCGAAGGCGTCCTTCAGCGGCTCGGGCGTGTCCTCCTGCGCGTACGCCAGGCCGCCGTCGAGCTGGAACAAGGCGTCGTAGACCGCCGGGTTGTGCTCGGCGAAGTCGAGGTAGGCGCGGGCCAGGGCGGTGACCCGGGCGCGCGGGTCGTCCATGGCGGAGGTCGCGGCCCGCACCGCTGTGGCCAGTTCGGCGGCCCCCTGAAGGGCGACGGCGCCGATGATCTCGCGCTTGCCGCGGAAGTGGCTGTAGAGGACGGGCTGGCTGTATTCGATGCGCTCGGCGAGCCGGCGGGTGGTGACCGCGTCCCAGCCCTGCTGCTCGGCGAGTTCGCGGGCCGTCGCCACGATGAGGCGCTCGCGCTCCGCCCATTCGCGCTGCTTGCGTTCCTGTACCGACATGATTCGATCCTAGCACCGCTAGACAAGCGAGCGACAGCAGCGCTAGCGTTGCCTCATCAGCTAGCAACACTAGATGCCGGGGGAGTCATCATGCTCAACGCACTCGAGGTCGTCACCACCGTGGTCGTCGGCGTGATGGTGGGGGTGGAGTTCTCCGTCGCCTTCATCATGAACCGGATCCTGGACGCGCTTCCCGAGGACAGCGGCCAGCTCGGCCACGCCCACGGCGGCCGGATGCTCGGCGCCCTGATGCCGTTCTGGTACATAGGCTCGCTCGTCCTCAGCGCGATCTGGGCCGTCGCCGGATGGCACCACCACGGCGCCGGACTCGTCGTCACCGCCGCCGGCCTGCTGATCCTCAGCGTGGTCATGTCGATGCTGCTGCTCGTCCCGATCAACAACCGAAACAGGACCTGGACCCCCGACAACCGGCCCGCCGACTGGAAGCAGCAGCTGCACCGCTGGGAGCGCTACCACTACGTCCGCGTCGCCGTCATCATCGCCGCCTTCACCCTGCTGGTCGCCGCCCTCGCCTGATACCGAAGTCGCCCTGACATGCACTGGTTCGCCCCTGCGTGTCGACGGCTTGCGCCCCGTCGGGGTGAGCCCGACAGGGCTTCGGATTTCCGGCCCCGCGGGCCGAGGCCGCGCCGATGGCGCACGATCCCCACTTCCCCGGGGGCGGCTGACCACCGAAATTGGGGCGGCTGACCGCCGAGATTGGGGCGGCTGACCGCCGAAATTGTGGGCGGCTGACCACCGAAATCCCGACATCGGGAATGCAGTTGCCCCTCGGATCCCACACCTGCCATCCCGGCAAGCTGCGCCCCTCGATCAGCCGCGTCCACGCGCCCTGATCAGGTCCCACACGACTCAGCAAGCTCCACGAAGCTCACCAAGCTGACGAAGACTCGCAAGGAGACGAACAATGTCGCTGAAGAAGATCAATACCGTCCTGGCCGCCGCCTTCATCCTCTTCATCCTCTGGTTCGGGACGGAGTTCATCCTGAGCCCGGAGACGACGGCGCCGAGTTTCGGCCTGCCGAGCTGGCCGTCCGGCGACGGCGGCGGCTTCCTGATCATCAAGGGTATCCGCGACGTCGTCTTGGCCCTGGTCCTGGGCATCCTGCTGGTGACGGGCCACCGCCGGGCGCTGGGCTGGGCGCTGCTGGTCGAGGCCCTCGCCGCGTACGGCGACATGGCCACCGTGCTGGCCCACCACGGCTCCGTGGCCACCGCGCTCGGCGTCCACTGCCTGACCGCGACACTGATGGTGGTCAACGGCCTGCTGATCATGCGCGAGACCCGCAAGGTAGCGGCCGCTCCGGCAACGCCCGCCCCGCAGCACGCCTGACGCACTGGTGCGCAGTCCGAGCCTGGTCGGTCTCGTGACCAGGCGGACCGTGCCGTCGTGCAGCAGTGCCTCCAGGCGGCGGACGGTGCGCCGTGTGGTGCCGGTCCGCTGGGCGAGGGTGGCGTCGCCGGCGCGGGCGTTCTCGGTCAGGGCCTGGATCAGTGTCAGGTCCGTGGAGGGCAGCGGGGCCGGTGGTGGCGAGCTCAGCCGGAACGGCTGAGCTGCGCCCGCCGCGCGGAGGTGCCGTACGACCGCGAGCGCACCATTACCGAGGCATCACCTACCCGAATGGTGACGAACTTTGCGTTCGACAGGAGTCACCTGTCAAGGTGGTGATGTGAATCTTAACCATGTCTTCGTATGCGGGCACCCGGCCCTGGATTTCGTGGCCACCCTCCGTGCCCGGCGCTCGACCCGGTTCGAGACGTTCGTGACGCCGGAGCGGCTCAACGCCTGGTACGTGGAGTCCGGACTCGTGGACACGATCACGCCCGGCGAGGAGGAAGATGTCCGGGAGGCGACCGCCGTTCGCGAGGCCATCTACCGGCTCGTCACCAACCGCCGGCTCGGTGAGGACTTCGACCGCGAGGCGCTCGCCGTGGTCAACGCCGCCGCGCGCAAGACCCCTGCGACTCCGCAGCTCACCCTTGCCGGGCGGCACACCGAGGCGACCCCCGGGCAGGCCCTGGCGACAGTCGCCCGGCAGGCCGTCGAACTGCTCAGCGGCCCCGACGTCCCCCTGCTGAAGGAGTGCGGCAACCCGGAGTGCACGCGGGTCTACATCGACCGTTCCCGGGGCATGCGGCGCCAGTGGTGCGGCATGGAGTCCTGCGGCAACAAGATCAAGGCCGCCGCCTACCGTGCCCGCAAGAAGACCGCGCCCGCCGTCACCGCGCGCTGACCCCACCTACAGCGCAAGGGCTGCGCCGCGAGGTTCGGCCTCGCGCGCTGCCACACCGCACTCGGCGGCCAGCCGCCGATCAGCCGCGTCAACAACCCTTCAGGTCAATACACCTGGGACGCGAGCTAAACCCCTTGGAATCGCTCATCCAGAGGCTGACGACGACTGGCCGGACGGGATGTGCCTGCCCTGCTCCCGGAGGTCAGCCCCGCGTGCGGCGACGGCGCAGGGCCACGGCGCCCAGTGCCCCGGCTCCGGCCAGGAGGAACGCGCCGGCCGCCGCGGCGATCGTGAGCGTTCCGCTGCTTCCGGTCTTGGCCAACTGCGAGCTCGCCCCGGACGTGCCGGAGGTCGTGCCCGACGTCGCGGACGGGGCCTCGGTCGAGGCGGACGGCGAGGCGGAGGGGGTCAGGGTCGCGGAGGCGGTCGGGGTCGGGGTGCCCCCGGTGGATCCCGTGGAGCCCGCCGCGAGCACCGTCAAGGTCGCCTGGTTTTCGCAGAAGGTGGTGCCGCGGAACGGCGATCCCTCGTTGACGAATACGCAGGGCTGCACGGTGGCCTTCCCGGTGGGCGTGTCCTTGCGGTAGGTCACCCGGACCTTGGCGACCGTGCTGCTGTGCGCGGCGAGGGAGGCGTCCTTGCCGATCACGTCGAACCCGTACACATCGGCCTCGGCGTTCGACGTGACCGGCGTGAGGGTCTTCCAGGTCCCGGAGCGCAGCACCTGCACGGAGGCGTACCTATTGGTGATCAGCGTGTCCGTGACGTTCTCGTACCTCGACGCGGTGGGGTTGGTCACCGTGGCCTCGAAGCTGACGGCGGGGCCGCCGGCGGTCACGGTGGTGGGGACGCCGGACAGCCCGGTGCTGGGGCCGTCGACCTTGATGGTGTCGCGGTCGGTGTCGGTGGCTGCTCCGGAGGCGCCGTAGGAGACGAGAGTGCTCAGCTTCAGCTGCTGGGTGCCGCCGTTGGTGTCGCCGTTGTGCGGGGTGCCCATGGGTACCCCGATGCGCAGCTGCACGGTGCGGGACTTGCCCGCGGCGAGCGGGAACGTCTCGGGCATCTCGCCGGAGAACTTGTGGTCGGCGTACGTCAGCGGCACCGTCTTCCACGCCGTGCCGCTGAGCCGGTACTGCAGGCTGACGGCGTTCGGCGGCAGGCCGGCTCCCCCGTCGATCTCGTAGATCAGCCGCGCCGACGAGGTGTCGTACGCGCCGGTGTTGGAGACCTTGGTGGTGAAGGCGACCGGCAGGCCGGCCAGTCCGACCTCCGCGGGCGCGGAGGTGGCGACCGCCAGCATCGGCGGCTGCACTCCGTCCGCGGAAGCGGCCGGCGCGAGGCCGAAGCCCGCGGCGGCCAGCAGCAGGGCCGTCCCCGAGACAGTGACCGACGAACGAACCTTGTGCGCAAACGTGTTCAACGTATTCCCCCGGGTGCGTGAGTCGCGCGGTGTCGCCGCGCTCGGTGACGGCATACGGTGTGCCGTCGTGACGCACAGTTAGACCCATTGTCGCGGAGGCCAGTTGCGTCCCGCCGTGTGACAGTTCTGTCACTGAAGGAATCGAGACCGAGACAGAAGACTCGTCAGGTCGATCACCGTCTTGCGCTCACCTCAGTTCACCGCGGGACCGCTCCGCGCGGAGCATGGAGAAGATCACTTGGTCGTGCCACTGGCCGCCGCGCCACTGTGCGGAGCGCAGCACGCCCTCCCTGACGAAACCCGCCTTCTCCAACGCGCGCTGCTCGGCGAGGTTGGCGCAGTCCGTCCAGGCTTGGAGCCGTTCGGCCCTGGTGTGGTCGAAGAGGTACTCGGCCAGCAGTCGCTGGGCCTGGGTTCCTATGCCGCGACCCTGCGCGGCGGGCACCAGGCCGATCGCCAGACTCCAGCAGGCGGAGGTGGCGGGCCGCCCCCAGGCACCTGCGAACCACTCGACCCGGCCCACCGTCCGGTCCGCCTCCGCGACGGAGAGCACACCGCCGTCGGGGCTGAGCAGGCCGGTCTCCGCGAACTGGCGGCGCAGGCCGGCCGATGAACCAAAGCCGAACCACTGGTACGGGCCGGTCCCCTCCGGCCCGTTGAACTCGCGCTCGAACAGATCGAGATCGTCGGCGGTCACCGGGCGCAGAATGATCTCATCGGGCATGGAACGACTCCTGTTCCTCTCGACCACTGGGTTCACCTGGTGTGGCCGGCGTGGGCAACGGCGTCTGACTCTTCCACACATCAAGTTGCGCCCCCGGCGGGATGCCGGGCGGCGCGCGCCCGGAAGGACCCGCCGGACAGGCCGAGCCGTTACCGCCGGCGAGTTCTGCCGCAACAGCGATCACGGAGCATCCACCACGGACGCGAGCGGTACGAGCATCACCTGCGCGCCCAGCGGGAGCAGGTGGCGCTGGACCTACTCCTGACCCACGGCAGGAGACGGCACGACTACGCACGCGGTCTCTTCAGGAAGCGGCCGCGTCGACGCGCTCGGGATTCGGACGCCCCCTCGTAGTCGCAGTCTGAATGCGAGGGGTCCCCGCGTCACCTTCGCCAGAACAGGTGGTGCGTCACGCCGCTCGGACTGGGCACGACCTCCAGGTGGAACCGGTCGAGCAGCTCATCGGGGGACTCCCAGAGTCGTAGTCCGGACCCGAGCGTTACCGGCGAGACGGCCACATGCATGGTGTCGACGAGGCCGGCATCAAGGAACTGCCGGATGGTGGTGACCCCGCCGCCGAGTCGGACGTCCTTGCCCTGCGCCGCTTCCCGCGCTCGTTGAAGGACCGTGGCCGGGTCGCCGTCGACGAAGTGGAACGTGGTGTCGGAGAGCGTGAACGACGGACGCGTGTGGTGGGTCATGACGAACACCGGCGTGTGGAACGGGGGCTCCTCCCCCCACCAGCCGCGCCACTCGTGGTCCTGCCAGGGCCCGCGCTGTGGCCCGAACTTGTTGCGGCCCATGATCTCGGCACCGATGTTGCGTGCGAAGTCCCGCGTGAAGTAGTCGTCGAGGCCGCGGCTCCCTCCTGGATCTGTACGCATGGGCCAACTCGCCGTGGCACCGGCCCAGGCGAACAGCCTCCCGGGATCGACATGGCCGAAAGGCCTCTCGAGGCTCTGGTCCTCACCGGCACCGATTCCGTCGCTCGAGACGTTGAAGTTCATGACTCTCAGCAGCTGATCCACGTGTTTCCTCGTCGAGTCCTGTCGCGTCATCGTGTGGCGAGGCGCCACACATCATGACGTCGAACGGAACCCGCTCGGATCGACAGCGGCCCACAACTTTTTCCGGGACGCGTCAGGAAGTGCCCGTGTTACCGGCGACAGCCGTGCAGCACGCCCACAGCTCATCCGATACGATCCCGCAGCCGGCCGCGAGGCGCGCGCTTGCGGGCGCTGGTTCCGGCGGCGTTCTCCGCCTTTCTCGGGCGAGCAGGCGCGATGCCGGGGTTTCACCTCCCGGCGGCCGGGACGAGGCCCGGGGCAAACCTGTAGGAGATCGACTCCATCAGCGGCTTGCGCTTGGTGTTGTGGAAGGCCGCGATGCGCCACTTGCCGTCGCTCTGCCGGACCACGGTGTAGGTCTGGATCTTGGTGAGCTTGCGTGGCCGTTTGTTCTTGAAGGTGTCGCCGCGCCCGTTCACCACGGCCACGTCCGGGCCGTGGAACCGGACGGCGAGGACCTCGTCCGCGAGCTTGGTGCCCTTGAGGAAGGTCGTGAACAAGGTGCGGTGACTGTCCACGATGTCCCGGCGCCCCCGGTAGAAGGTGCCGACGTAGGTGATGTAGGTGGCGTCTTCGGTGAACAGCTCGCCGTATGCGTCGGCGTCGTGCCGCTCCCATGCGGCGACGAGTTCGTTCAGCACGGAGGTGACTGCGACGACGTCGCGGCTGGTCGTTGACATGACGGGGGACTCCCCTTCTGGCTAAACTGAAGCAGATTCTGAACGTGAGCAGTATCTGCATGTATGCAGATAACTTAGGAGAGGACCTCCGCGATGGCAACCCCCTTGGGCGGCGGGGACGAGCATGTGATCTTCCGTCAGTACCTGGACGCAGTAGGCCTCCAGGGCCTGGCCAGCGCGGAGGCCGCTGGACTGCACACGTCGGAGTGGTACGCGCTCAGCCTGATCGCTCTGGAAGACGGCCTCACCTCGGGCGAACTCGCCAGGAGGACCGGGCTTACCACCGGTGCCACCACGCGCCTGATCGACCGCCTTGAGCGGGCCGGGTACGCGCGCCGCACCGCGGACCCCAAGGACCGCAGACGTGTGATCGTGGAGCCGGTCCCGGACGCGTTCGCCCGTATCGAGGAGGTCGTGGGCCCCGCCCGCCGGCACATCGCCGAGGTCCTGGCCCGCTACACCCCGGAGCAACGCGATCTGCTCTTCCACTACTTCCAGCACGCCGCGCCCGCGTTCCGCGCGGCCACCGAGGAGATCCGCAAGACGATGGCTCCGAGGCGCAGAAGGGCCGTCCATGGCCCGGACGGCGACTCCGACCGAGTTATGAACGAGCCGAAGTGAACTGCTCGACACCCATAGGGGCATAGAGCGGGCCTATGGATGCCACGCCACCGTCACTGTCGCAGCGATCCGGCTCCGGCTCCGGCTTCGGCTCCGAACATGAGCTTGCAGGCGGTCTTCATCGCTGCCAGAGGAAGGCGGCCTCGCTGCAGGGGTGGCAGTGAAAGACGTAGCCGCGGCCACCTCCGCCGAAGTTGGCGGAGGTCGCGAAGTCGGATCCCTCTTCGAGTTCGGCCGTGAACGTCATACGGGCGGTGCAGGAGGGGCAGCCGGGGGTCTCGTCACCTTGGATCCAGTCGGGTTCGCCACCCAGCCGTCCCAGAACCGGCTCCTCGGTCGGGGTGTCGGCCGGGTGGGGGCGCAGGGCGGTCACCGCGCCGAGCAGCGTCTCGCCCTCGGCGGGGACGGTGGCCGCCGATAGCTGACCGTTGAACACGAAGGCGCGGTTGGCACCGGCGGTGGCGTCCCAGTCATCGCACATGCCCGGGTCGTTCTGGCAGAAGAAGACCGCGATCGTGCCCAGCTCGAGGGGCAGGTGAGCGAGGAACTGCAGGGGGCCGCCACACTCGCGGCAGTTCGGCCAGACGAATCCTTCCGGGACGAGTGGCACTCCCCCCGTGCGCAGTTCGGGAGCGTCAGTTACGGCTTCCCCGCCGTGGACCAGCAGCATGGGCAAAGCCTAGGTGCAAGGTTGCCCACCCCGGCCGGAGGGGGTGAGAGGGCGGCCGGACGCTGCCAACCCCCTGCACTAACGACAGCACCTTGTTACTTGTTCTGGCCGAATCGCAGCCGTTTCCCACACACTGATTCGCTCCGCCGATCAAGGAATGCCGAGCGCGCGCCGGGGGTGAATCCCGAGCTAGGAGGAGCGTACGGGGCGACGTGTCCCCCGGGGCCCAGGCGAGGACGTCTTCCGCGACGGCTTCCCAGCCGTCGCGGAAGGCGGTGCCGTGGTCCCGGCCCGGGTACTCAGCGCGATCGGAGTTGGCGAATCCGACAGCGGCCGCAGGCGCGGTCGGCGGGGGTGAAGTGGGCGAAGCCTGCCTGGAAAAGGGGCCTGCCCACGCCGGGTACGGCCCATCGGGCGCCCTCGACCGGGCAGCCGCCTCGGATGCCTGGCGAGGGCCGTACACGCCGTCCTGGGCGGACCGGGAACAGTCACTCAGCAAGCCACGGAGTGACACCGATTCCGGATACCGTGGCTCGGCATGACCCATAGCGAGATCGAGATCACCGCAGAGCTGGTCCGGGAGCTGCTGCGCGATCAGCACCCCGACCTGGTCGATCACCCTTTGAGGTTCGGCGCGCACGGCTGGGACAACCAGCTGTGGCGGCTCGGCGACGACCTCGCCGTGCGGCTGCCCTGGGCGACCTTGTCCGCGGACGCGCTGCTGCGCAAGGAGTACGCCTGGCTTCCCGCTCTCGCCCCGGGTCTTCCTCTGCCCGTCCCCGTCCCGCAGCGCCTGGGTGAACCCTCCGAACGGTTTCCGCGGCCTTGGATGGTCACCACCTGGGTGTCGGGAACACCCGCCGACCGCGCCCCCGTCACGCGCGCTGCGGAGGCGGCCGACGCCTTGGGCGCATTCCTGACGGTTCTTCACCAACCTGCCCCCGAGAGAGCACCGGCCGGTCGTGGCCGTGGAGGTCCGCTGGCCGACTGCGCCGAGGGGTTCGCCCAACACCTGGCGTCTGCCACCGAGATGGGGCTGATCCCTGACCCGGACGCCGTCCGCGCCGTCTGGGAAGACGCCGTCGCCGCGCCCGGCTGGACGGGGCCGGCGCTGTGGCTTCACGCCGATCTGCATCCGGCCAACGTCCTCACTGCGGACGGCACCTTCTGCGGCGTGATCGACTTCGGCGACCTCTGCGCGGGCGACCCGGCCTGCGACCTCGCCGCCGCATGGATGCTGCTGCCGGACGGCACGGTCGGCCGCTTCTACGACGCCTACCGGCCAGAAGCGGATGCAGCGACCCGGCGCCGCGCCCGGGGCTGGGCGGTGCTGAAAGCCCTCGTCTGCATCCTCATCGGAGAGGCCGGCGTTCACGGCCGTCCCGGTGGCAAGCGCACCTGGGGGCCGCCCGGCCACGCTGCGCTGCGACGCCTCATCGCAACGGACCGCCCCTGATCAAGCTCGTCGGATCACCGGTGCCGGAAGGTGGGCCCCCTGCGGGGTCATCACCGCGTCGGGCGCCTGCGCGGCACCCCTGACCGGCCACCGGAGCGTCGGGAGGAGTTCACCGTCTGTCCGCTCATCGACCGGTGCCGAGGCCAACCGGAGCCGTCAGACTCCCGCCGGGCCGATCACCGGCTGTCGCCCGCGCCACCCGCGGGCCGCACCGCTACCCCCCACCGGCCGCTGACCAGATGTGTCCCCGGCCCGCCGGGGACACTCGACCGTGAGGGAGAATCCGATGAGATCCTGGCGCCAGGCCCTGTCCGCCACCGCCGCCCTGAGCCTGCTCACGCTCGCCGTGTCCGCGGGGAGTGCCTCGGCCGGCCCGCGCGCCGCCGACGCCGGCACCTCCGCCGACGACGCGCCGTTCACCTTCGCCGTGTTCGGCGACATGCCCTACGGCGACGCCGAGATCGCCGACTTCCCGCACGTCATCAGCCAGATCAACGCCGACCCCGAGGTCAGCTTCGTCACGCACCTCGGGGACATCAAGAACGGCTCGACGGTGTGCAGCGACGCGTACTTCCAGATGATCAAGTCGGACTTCGACCAGTTCAAGGACCCGCTGGTGTACACGGTGGGCGACAACGAGTGGACCGACTGCCACCGGCCCAACAACGGCTCGTACAACCCGCTGGAACGCCTCGCCAAGATCCGCCAGGTGTTCTTCTCCCAGCCCGGCCGGACCCTCGGTCAGAACAGCGTGCGGGTGACCTCGCAGGCCGACGAAGGCGTCCCGGAGGACGTCCGCTACACCCGCGCCGGCGTCGCCTTCGCCGCGGTCGACGTGGTGGGCAGCAACAACAGCATGGCGCCGTGGACCGGCAAGACCCAGCCCACCCCCGAGCAGGCCGCCGAGGTACTGGGCCGTACGGCGTCGGTGATCGAGTCCATCCACGACACCTTCGCCTCGGCACGCCGCCACCACAACCGGGCCGTCGCCCTGATGATGCAGGCGGACATGTTCGACCCCACCGTCAGCAACCCCTCGTACGCCGACTACTACGCGTTCCAGCCGATCGTCGCCGCCATCGCCCGCGAGTCGGCCGCCTTCGACGGCCCCGTCTACCTGTTCAACGGCGACAGCCACCTCTACAACAGCGACCAACCGCTGGCCGCCGGCTCCTCGTGGCTGTCGTTCTACCACCTGACCACCGCGGTGCCGAACCTGCACCGCATCACCGTCGACGGCTCCGACAACGCCAAGGACTACCTGAAGGTCACCGTCCACCCGCGCGGCCCCCAGGTCCTCGACTGGATCCGGGTCCCCCTGGCCGGCTCCGGCGCCTGACACACGGGTGCCTCGGCGGCCGGACCGCTGACCAGCGGTCCGGCCGTCGACGCCGTGTTCCCGTCCCGCCACCCGACCGGACAGGGCGAGTCGGACCGGTGGCGGAGGACCGCGAGTGCCGCGACAAAGCGGCGGGCGGTCCTCCGCGCGGTGCACACGGCCGGCCGGCCCGACCCCCAGGGGTCAGCCGGTGAACGCGGCCGTGCCGTTGGGTGTGCCGAGCCCGGACGGGCCGTCGTACCCGGTGGTGCCGGTGCACAGGTACGAGCCGCCGCAACTGCCGTTGGAGCCGCTGACGACGTCGTTCAGCGCCGAGGTGTGGGCATACGGGAAGGACGACGGGTAGGAGCCCGACGACGGGGTGCCGGCCAGCGCGTAGACCGCCGCGATCAGCGGGGAGGATGCGCTGGTACCGCCGAAGACCATCCAGCCGGAGCCCTGGCCGTAGGTGTCGTACACCGCGACACCGGTGTTGGGGTCGGCAACCGCCGAGACGTCCGCGACCGTACGGTTCGCGCAGCCGGAGTCCTTCTGCCAGCTCGGCTTGGCGTCGTAGGCGGAGCAGCCGGAGCCCGCCCCGTTCCACACGGTGTCGGTCCAGCCGCGCGCGTTGGAGGCCGTCTTCAGGGACGTACCGCCCACCGCGGTCACGTACTTGGAGGCCGCCGGGTACTCGACGCCGTAGCCGCCGTCGCCGGAGGAGACCGTGATGGCGACGCCCGGGTGGTTGAAGTAGGTGGAGTCGTACGTCGCGTCGCTGGAGGACTCCGAGCCGCCGTAGCTGTTGGACACGAACTTCGCGCCCAGCCTGACGGCCGTGTTCACGGCCGTGCCCAGGTTGGTCATGCTCGCCGAACTGGCCTCCACCAGCAGGATCTTGCAGTTCGGACAGGCGGCGCTGACCATGTCGAGGTCGAGGGAGATCTCCTCGGCCCAGCCGGAGTTGCCGCGCGGGTACTTGGTGCCGCCGCTCTGGTCCACCTTCTTGAAGCAGCCGTTGGCCGTGGTGCAGGCGGACAGGCCGTACTGGGATCGGTAGACGGCCAGGTCGGACTCGGCGCTCGGGTCGTCGTAGGCGTCGACGATCGCCACGGTCTGGCCCGAACCACCGCCGGCGGACGGCAGGTTGTACGCCGACTGGAGCGAGGCGGGGCCGTAGCCGGAGGGCGCGGCGGCCGCCGTCAGCGCACTCTCGGCGTGCGCCGAGGCGGGGGTGCCCGCGGTGACCTGCAGGGCGTTGCAGGCCATCACGTCCTTCTGCGTCGGAGCCGCGCAGGCGCGCGCGACGGAGACGCCGTGGGAGGCGGTGGCCTGGGCCGCCTGGCCGACGGGGGCGGCCAGGGCCAGGGCGGCCGTGGCGAGCGTGGCCACGGCGGCGAGGGAAACGGTTCTGCGCAACGTACGTCCTCCACGTGGTGGGTGTACCGGGAAGGGCTGTGGGGGGTGCGCGGTACGACCTCGGCGCGGGGTGTGCGCCGGGGCCGCGCAGAACGTACGGATGTCGGGGCCACGACAACAAGATGGATGTTGAAAGGGGAATGTTCCTTTACCTTTCCTGGGGAGTTCGCGTGTTGTTCCTGGGGGATTCATGGCCGAAATTCGACCCCACCATGGCTTGATCGACCGCCCTGACCGGCGGCGTCCACTGCGTCCGGCACGGTCGCCGCTAAAGGCCGCTTCAAGAGCCGCTGGTCGCCTCGGGTTCGCGTCTCAAGAGCCGCTGGTCGCTTCGGGTTCGCGTCTCAAGAGCCTCTGGTCGCTTCGGGTTCGCGTCTCAAGAGCCTCTGGTCGCTTCGGGCCCGCGCCCTCAGGGCGATCGACTATCTGTCGTACCGGGGGACGACTGCGCCACCCCCTTCGCGACCGGCACCCGTGTTCCGGTAACAGCTGTTACCATCGCTCCATGGCGAAGACACAGCTGGGTGCGCGCGTCGATGACGAGATCGCGGAACTGGCCAAGGCCCGCGCCAAGGACCGTGGCCTGAGCCTCGGCGACTACATCGCCTCCCTGGTACGGGAGGACGCCGGCGGACTGCGGCAGCGGGGGCTGGATGCCGCGCGACGCTTCCTCGACGAGCACCAGGCCCTCTTCGACGAAGCCGAGGACGCGGACCGCCGCGCGCCGGAGTCACACGCCGCGTAATGGAGCTGTACATCGACGTCCCCTGGATCCTGCAGGTCGCGGAGATCGCGGGCGCGGGTGATCCCTCCCCGGACGACTACGGTGTGCCGGTGGCCGCCGTCGCCTGCCACCGGGCCGAACTGCTGGACCAGCCCGTCTACGACGGTCCGTACGCCCGTGCCGCGGCGCTGGTGCACGTCCTCGGCCGCTGCCGCTGGCTGGAGCGGTCGAACATGGCCGTCGCCGCGGCGACGGGGGTGATGTACCTGGAGGCCTCCGGTATCCCGGTCAAGCCCACCCGCGAGGACGCCGTCGCCCTGCGCGACCTGCTGCGCGATCCCGGCTGCACCGCCACGAGGATCGCCGCCCTGCTGCGTGCCTGGCCGCGGACCACTTGAACCACGGCCGCAGGACGCATCCGCGGGGCAGAACCCATTGCGCCGTGATGACTCCGAATGGACATCGCGGTCCAGGCGTCCACGACCCGGCGGCTTCCGCCGCCACCTCGTCGGCGACGACCGCACGACACCGAAGCTGTTCGAAAGAACACCGGCATGCCCACCGTCGAGCCGGGCCGAGGCCGTTGCACGCCGCTCGGCTGCCTACGGCGAACCTCTGCGGTGCGCTATGGCGCTCACCGCTGTCGCCCTCGATCGGCCGGCACGGCGGAAGCCCTTACAGGTCGAACTCCACGTGTTCCACGTCGGTGAACTCGACGTCGAGGCCCTGCGCGCGGCGGCCGCGGTCGCGGAAGTAGATTTCGCCCAGTCCCTCGGCCGCGATGTCGCGCAGTTGCCGTTCGGTGGCACCGGCTTCCTGTGCGTCGAAGAGGCGGGCGGCGTACTCGGGGGGCAGGGCCACGGTGAGGTGGCGCAGTCGGGGGTCGTCGGTGGTGCCGGGAGCGGCGGTGTAGCCGAAGCGGGCGCGGGTGTCGATGACGATGCCGGCGGTCGTGGCCGCCTGCTTCCGCGCCCGGGCGCGGACCTGCGGCTGCCAGCGTCTGCGGACTTCGCGCTCCAGCCGCTCCGCAAGGTCTGGTCTGGGCTTTCTGATCTGGTCCTTGACGTACCGTTCGACGGTGCGCTGGCTGATGCCGAGCAGTTCCGCCACCGGCCTGGTCCCCTTCAACTGCCTGACCAGGAACCGCATCCGCGCGCCCGCGCTCTTCGGGATCGGGCGCGTGAACGCCTTCTCCAGCGCCTCCTCGAGGCCTTCCCCGACCGTGTCCATCGGTTGAGCCCTCTCTTACTCTCCGCCGTCGGCGGCGGTGATCTGGCCGTCCTTGATGTACCGGGCGAGGTTGAGGTCCTGGCCGTGCCTCTCGCGCGCCTCTTCGGCCCACAGGGTGGTCTGGGTGCCCTCGTGCTTGACCATCCCCGGACTCACCCCGAGCCGGAAACCGCCGGGCACCGTCTTGCCGCCCTGGTAGGGCAGGACGTCCAGCGGGCTGGAGCCCTCTGCGGCGTACACCGCGCAGTCCGACAGGATCGCCACGGGGTACCGCCCGGTGGCCGCGGCCAGGGCGACCATCTTGCGGTGCATGTTGATGCGGGCGCGGGAGATCACGGTCGCACGGATGTCGGGCCGCCATGTCGGCCGGGACAGGGCCGGCCACGGCCGGCCGGGGCGCCACCCGCCGCCACGCGGGCGCTCCCGCAGCTTGCCGATGCCGCCCTTGACGGTCGCCTTGATCGCGGACAGGACCACGGCCATCTCGGGATCACGCTGCTTGCAGCCCTCCATCGCCGTCAGGAACTCCTGCGGATCCAGCCCTTCCGGAACTCCGAGGTCGGCCATGGTGGCGACGTAGGCGTCCCGCAGCCGCTTGTACCAGGCGTCCAGGTAGCGGCCGCTCTCCGGGCGGACGTAGGCCTCGAGGGGGGCGACGTCATAGCCGAGTTCCACCGCGTACGCCACAGTCGGCGTCGCATACCAGGCCGGGCCTTCGGGCCGGTCGCCTCTCGGGGTGAACGGGCTGGGCAGCAGGTCCCCGTCCAGGTGCTGCCACTGCTTGCCGACCAGGACCCGGGACAGATCCACGTGGGAGAGGTCCACCAGCCAGCTTCCGGGCAGCTTCGGGTCGAAGGCCGGGTTCTTGACGTGGACCGGCTCGCACGCGAGGCCGACGACCGCGCCGTTGGCGGCCGCGCCGAAGGCGAGATTGACGTCGATGCCGACCACGTAGCGCTTGAGGCACTCCTCGTCCGTGAGCGGACGCGCCCAGTCGTACGCCTCCTCCAGCAGCATCTCCGCCGGGCCCCGCTGGTGGAAGCGCGGCAGGCCGGCGAGGAGGGGATGCCCGTCGGGCGCCTCGCACGGCGCGCACTGCACCGGGTCCGAGCCCAGGGAGCCCGGGTTGTGCTCACTGCGGCGGCGGCCGTCGGCGTCCGGCTCGCTCGCCCTCGTGGGCGGGTGCAGGGCGGTCATCAGCTCGAGGCCGGTCACGGCGGTGGAGCCTCGGGGGGTCATGACTCGGGTCGCGTAGACGCCCAGGAGCCGGGCGAGTTCGGCGGGCGGCAACTGCGCGGCACCGTCCCAGTGCCGGGTGTCGAGCGCGTCCCAGGACGGGATGCACAGCTGGACGCAGTGACGCCTGCCGCCCTCGGCCGGGCGGTAGATCCGCGCCCACGGCCCGAACCCGCGCTTCGTCAGTTGCCAGTTCGCCCGCAGCAACTGCTTGACGACCTTGTGGTCTTCGGGGATCCGCCCGGCCATGCGCTCGTCCTGAGCGAGACGGACGGGCAGCCCGTAGCGTTTGCAGGCGGCCTCGGTGAGCACGATCAGCGGGTCGGCGTCCTTGCCCGAGCCGTGCAGGCGCGGCGCGCCGAGTTTCGCGTCGGTCAGGGCCCAGTCGACCAGTGAGGGGAGCGACTTGGCGGGCACGTCCAGGACCAGCCCTCCGACGCAGTAGGCGAGGACCTCGCCCTCGTCATCGGCATCGACGACAGCCAGCGGCCCGTGCTCGAATCGCACATCGGCCGCGGCCGATGTGGTTGCGGGAGCGGTGGTGGTCCTCTTGGAAGCGGCCTTCTTCGCTTGCGGCTGGGTCGCGGCCTCCGGTGAGGAGTTCGCTACCGGGCGCGTCGTCGTGGCGGCAGCGTCCGGCGTCGGTCTGGTGGGCGGAGTCCGTGTCTGCGCCGGCGGCGTGCTCGAGGGCACGGGCTCAGTCGCGGGCGTCTCGCATGACGGGGCGGCCGCCGCCGTGACGGCGGTATCGACGGGGTAGAGCTCCGCGAGCTTCTTGAGTAGGTGCGCGTAGGCCTCCCGCTCCGGCGGCCTTGGTTCCGTCTTCCCGTTCTCCCAGCCGCTCACCGTTGCACGCCGTACCTTCAGCGCGCCGGCGACCTGGTCCAGAGTCAGACCGTGAGCCTGGCGCAGCCGCTTCCGTTCCGTCGGCGGCGGCAGCGGGGACGCGGAGGCGATCAACGCGTCAACCGCCTCGAACAGCTCCGACATACACACCTCCCGCGGCTCACCCTAGCCCACGAACCGTACGGATCGCGTACGGATGCCGGATGATTCGCGTACTTGCCTGCAGTCCCGGGTGTCCCGTGCCATCGAAGGCTGATCTTTGCCATCGAAGGTCGATGATCAGTAAGTTCGTGCCGTCGAACCCCCGGAAGAGACATGGCGCGACCTCATCGACCACCAGGACATCTGGATGCCGCCGGCGACTCTCACCCTGCGCCTCGAAACCGTCCGCGAAGAGCAGGCCGACCGCCAGCGAAACTCAGTGGCTGTTCGGGCCGGCTCTGCATACGTTCGGCCGCATGGCTGACGAATGCTTCGGGCATCCACGGCTCGCCGCGATCTATGATCCGCTCGACCCCGACCGCAGCGATCTCGATGCATACCTCCAGATGACGGAAGAGCTCGGGGCACGTCGCGTGCTGGACATCGGCTGCGGGACAGGGGTGTTCGCACTCCTCCTGGCTGATCGCGGAATCGAGGTCACTGGCATCGATCCCGCCCAGGCGTCCATCGACGTCGCTCGGGCCAAACCAGGCAGTGAACAAGTGCGCTGGATCTGCGGTGATGCCACAGACCTCCCGCCGCTGCAGGTTGACCTCGCGACGATGACAGCAAACGTCGCTCAGGCCATCGCCGATCCGCAGGCATGGCAGAAAGCACTGCGGGGAGCCTACGAAGCATTGCGACCTGGCGGGTATCTGATCTTCGAGACCCGCGATCCAGCGAGACGCGCCTGGGAGGAGTGGACCCGCGAGATCTCCTACCGAGTGACGGAGATCCCAGGCGTTGGATCCGTCGAGAGTTGGGTCCAGCTGATCGAGGTCCGCCGGCCTCTGGTGACGTTCCGCTGGACCTACGTCTTCGCTGCGGACGGGCAGGTGCTGACGTCGGATTCGACGCTGCGTTTCCGAGAGCGTGAAGAGGTCGAGAGGGACCTGGTCGCGCACGGTTATGTGGTGGATGACGTTCGCGACGCGCCTGACCGGCCAGGAAGAGAGTTCGTCTTCCTGGCACGACGTCCGTGATCTTCAGCGATCCACGCCACCCGACATTCGATGGCACACGCTCAAGGTTCGGTGACACAGGACACCGTGGAAGTGCACCCGGGTCCAGTGTGGGCGGACACCGGGCGGTGCCGGTCATGCTTGTGTGCGAGGTCGGGCGGACCGACGTCGGCAACGGACCACCGCACCGGGGTCGGCGTCGGCCAACCAGACCCCAGGGATGCCGGGACCTCCGGTGTCGGTCACGGCCAGGGCCGTATCGTCCACCGGCACCATGCCCGCCCACCTCGAACTGCTCGAAGAAGTGCCGTTCTTGGTCACGCGTCCCCCTGGGCGTGTGCGGCGCCTTGTACGGCTCGTGCGGGGCCTGCACGGGGATCGCATGGCCCTGAGGCACCGTGCGGCCGGGCCCCGACGGCGACCGACGGAAGGCCGGTCGCGGCGGGCCCGGCCGGACAGTCCCGGCTGTGCTGTCTCACAGGCTGCGCGCGGTGATGTCGCCGTGGGAGGTGGTGGCGCGGATGTCGAGCTCGGCGGTGCCGTCGTTCTTGAGGGCGTTGCTGATGCGGCCGTGGGCGGTGCTCGCGTCCAGGGCGGCCGACACGCCGGCCGCGGCGGTGACCGTGATGTCGCCGGACTGGGTGGTCAGCACGACGGTGCCGCGCACGGCCTCGGTGATCAGGATGTCGCCCCGTGCGGTGCTGATCTCCGCCGGCCCGCCCAGCCGGCCGACCTCCACGTCGCCGTCGGTCGCCGTCAGACGCAGGCTCGCGGCCTCGTCGATCTTGATGTGGCGGTACGCGCCGTCGAAGACGACGTCGCCCAGGCGGCCGACACCGCGCAGCTCACAGGCGGAGCTCCTGGCTTCGACGCGGGACCCGGCAGGCAGCTTGACGGTGACCTCCACCGACCCGGAAGAGCCGAAGATCTGGTTCTGGGGCTCCGCGGCGTGGATCCGCAGGACGCCGTCGGCGTAGGCGACTTCTGTCTGCTCCGCTGCCTTCACGTCACGGCTCTTGGACGGGTTGGCGGGCAGGACCTCGACCACGGTGTCGGCGCGGTCGGCGGCGACGAACTGGATGCGACCGGCGGGGACGTCAAGGACGACGGAGACCGGGGCGGAGGTGTCGAACTTCTGCATCGTGCTCTCCTGTACTCGCTGCTGTTTCCGACGAATGAAAAGCTACGTTGCTTTCCATCTAACAGCAACAACATCTTTGCATTGGAGAGGTATTTATGCAGGTCATAGCGCGACAATCGTTGCAGCGTCCTCTCGATTAACGCAACGTCAGGGCAGTCGGTCGTTGCAATGCAGTGACGGCGAACGCTATGGTGGCAGGCGCCGGACAACACCCGGAGCCCCACGGACCACCCGTGGAGACGAAAGGAGGCCGTGATGCCGGGAGGCAGGCTCACCCAGACCGAACGCCAGCAGATCGCGGCCGGACTGGCCGACAACCTGGCCTACGCCGAGATCGCCCGCCGTCTCGGCCGCCCCACCTCCACCATCACCCGCGAGGTCATGCGCAACGGCGGCCCCACCGGCTACCGCGCCGACCTCGCCCACCGCGCCACCCAGCAGCGCACCCGCCGGCGCCAGCAGACCGCGCCCCACAGGCCACAAACGCCCACGCAGCCCCACGGACGCGACCCCGAGGCCGTACGCGACTACCAGGAAACCCTCACCACCGTCTTCATGACCTCCGGCCTGCCCAAGATGATGGCCCGGGTCCTGGGCTGCCTCTACACCACCGACACCGGCAGCCTCACCGCCTCACAACTCGCCCAGCACCTCGCGGTCAGCCCCGCCTCCGTCTCCAAAGCGATCACCTACCTGGAGGGCCTGGACCTCGTCCGCCGTGAACGCGACGAACGCCGCCGCGAGCGCTACGTCGTCGACGACGACCTCTGGTACCAGTCCATGATCCGCAGCGCCCGAGCCAACGACCAATTCATCGAAACCGCACGACAAGGCGTCAACGTCCTCGGCCGCGGCACCCCAGCCGCCACCCGCCTCGAAAACGCCGCCCGGTTCCTCGACTACGTCGGCGAACACCTCATCCGCGCCGCAGAACAAGGCCGCGAAGTCCTCTACAACCACACCAGAACGAAAACGACCACGGACCACACCGCCGAACCGGGCCCGAGCGACGGACAGGCGACAGCCCCCGACACCACACCATGAACACCACCACCCACCCGGCCTGCACGAGGCGCAGCCACCCTCGGAGGGCAGTGAGGCATCGCGGTGAAGCACAGGCCTTCCTAACGCCAAGGATCGAGGGCGTGCTTGCCGCAGGTCCGGCCCGCTTCGAGTTGCTGCAGCACCGCCGGCCCCTCGGCCAGGGGATGGACATGGGGGGTGCCGGGCGGGTACACGCCGCAGGCTATGAGGGCCTCGATCTCGACGAGCAGCGACCGGTACAGGGACGGTGCCGCAGCCGCCAGCGCACCGATGTGCAGACCCTTGACCTGCACTTGATGGGTGAAGACCAGATCATGCGTGGTCAGAGTCGCATCGCCGGAAGCGGCGCCCAACACGACGATGCGCCCAGTGAAGCGTTTGGTGACCGACAGACTGGTCTCGAACGTGGCCTGTCCCACTGATTCCAGAACCAGCTCGACACCACCGGTCAGCCGTCTGATCTCCTCAGCCAGATCGTGGCGTCGGCTGTCCAGAACTTCGTCGGCGCCGAGTGCTTTGACCGTGGCATGCTTCGCTGGTGACGCCGTGGCGATCACGCGCGCACCGTAGTGGCGGGCGAGGCGAACGGCAGCCTGCCCCACGCCTCCGGCCGCGGCATGTACGAGGACCACCTCACCGGCCTTGATCTCGCCCAGCGGCTTCAGTGCCGCCAAGGCGGTAGCCCAGTTCAGCACCAGGCCGAGAGCCTCGGCGTCGCTCCAGCCGGAAGGCACGGGGAGCACATCCGCGGCAGGCATCGTCATGTACTGCGCGAAGGCACCGGGGCCAGTGCCGACGACGCGGGTACCGAGCTGGAGCGGACTCTCGACGTCCGGGCCGACACCCACGATCTCGCCGACAGCCTCGAAGCCCGCCACGTAGGGCGCCTGCGGGCCTCCGCCGTAAGTCCCATGCGTCTGCAGGACGTCAGCGAAGTTGACCCCGGCGACGCCCACGCGGATCAGGTACTCGCCGGGCCCCGGCGTGGGGCGGCGCTCGTCGGTCGTCAGGGCCAGGTCTTTCGGCCCCTGGTGCGACCGCTGGACCAGTGCTCGTACCGTCTGCTCAGCGGCATGCCGCTGCTCGTTGATCTCCATGCACCGAACGTAGGAACCTGACACTTACGTCAAGGTCAAGTGGCGGTCAGAGATCAGTACGGCGGGCCTGTCGAAGGTAGGAGTCCAGTGCCGCCTGCTGATCACTGAGAACGGCGATGCGAGCAGCGAGCCGATCGCGATAACTCTGCACCTCGTGCAGGAACTCTGCGCACACCACTTCCGTGCCGGCATCGGATGCGTCGGTGAGGCGGGGCAGGACTTCCCTGATCAGCCGCACGGGCAGCCCGGACTCCAGCAGTGAGCGGATGACGAGCACGCGATCGATGGTGGACTGGCAGTAGTCGCGGAACCCATTGTCGAAACGGCCCGGGACGATCAAGCCTTCATCCTCGTAGTGCCGCAACGATCTCGCACTCACACCGCTGACTCGGGAAGCTTCGCCGATCTTCACACCTGCAGCCAACGCCCAGGAGACCCGCGATCTTCCAGCACTCGCCACGACGAAGTGAACAGCCGCTCAGGTGTCAACAACCGCATGTCCCGCAACAATCGGCGGGTGACGGTCAGTCGGTTGTGGAGAGGGATGATCCGCCGCCATGGGACATGAGGTGCGGGCGGTGCAGATGACGTGGACCGGTGCGTTCGATGACCAGGAAAGCGGCGTCATCGGTGAGCTGCTCGCCAGTGTGCTCGAGCAGGTCGCGGTGAATGCGGTGCAGCAGGGCGTCGGGGCTTGAGGCGGCAAAGGAGGCGACCCGTTCCACGAGCGGGTAGAAGGCTCCGGTCGGTGAGCGGGCTTCGATCACACCGTCGGTGTAGAGCAGCAGCATGTCCCCCGGCTCCAAGGTGAACGGATCGGCGCGATCGTTCCGTACGCACAGGGAACACAGGCCCAACGGCGGTGCGGGCCGACGGGAGTGCAGCACGGTCACCTGGCCACCACGGATCAACAGGGGCGGCGGATGGCCGCAGTTCAGCATTTCGGCCTGCGGGCCCTGATCGTGGATCTCGAGCATGACGGCGGTGATGAAGTGCTCGCCGACGTCGTGCACGCTGTCGGCGACCTCCTCCAGGTTCCGGCAGACACTGTCTTCGACGGCGGTGACGAGTTCGGGCAAGGAGGCGTACCGGTGAGCGCCCTCACGGAACGCCCCCATCACCACCGATGCCTCGCCGATGGAAGCCAGCCCATGGCCTCGGACATCGCCGATGAGTACCCGGGTGGCGGGATGATCGGCGCGGGCGACCGCCAACAGGTCGCCCCCGATCTGGGTCTCGTCCTCGGCAGCGAGATACAGCCAAGCCACCCGCAACGGCCCGATCCGGCGAGGTGGGGGCCGCAGCAGAACCGGCTGCGCCGTCTCGGCCACCGACCGCAACCGGCCCAGCTCCCGGACACGGCGCTCCCTCGCATAGGAGATGAAGGCCACCAAGGCCGACAGCACGGCCAAAGCAATGAGCTGTGCCACGTGATTGGTCGTGGTCAGGCCGCCGTGGAAGATAGAGATGATCACCAGGGCGGCCTCCGCCAGAGCCCCGATCAGAGCGGTCAGCCTCGGACCGGCGAAGGAGGCGGTCAGCGTCGGCGCGATGACCAGCAGCGGCCCCAGATGAACACTGGCGCCTATACCGATGTCCGCCAGAGTGATGACCGCGATCAGCGCGAGCGCGATCACCAACAGACCGCGCCTCGCGCGCTGTTCCAAGAGGCGGTCTCCCGACATACCTCGCGCACCCATACGCCCTTTTTACGCCTTTTCGGGCCGCGCATGCCCCTCGCGTCACTTCTGTCGAGGTTGGTACGGCTCGCGGCGCTGCAGGTGAGCGCTGACGGCGAGTGCTCGTCCATTACCGTTGGTCACTATCCGAGCTCGTCGGGGCTGGTTCGAGGCGGCGCTGCCGCACGCAGCCGCAAGCGGACCGCCCCACCGTGTCTTGTGCCGCCGCAGCCGCAAGCACCGCTTCGGCGAGCTTCACCGGGGGCCGGCCGGTGCCCGTGTCGACCTGGTCCAAACCCAGCCGCTGGACGGCGTCGAGCATCATCGTCTGGTACCGCAGCGTGCGGGCAAGGAACTTGTCGATCAAGTGGCGATCCCGGGCGGACATCTGGTCATAACGGCTGGCTGCATGCATGCGGGCGGACAGGGCGCCCTCGTCCGCAGTGAGCCACACGGCGGCCGTGTGCGGCACGGCGAGGTTCGCGACATTCTCCGGCCAGAGCGCGGACCCCTCCAACACAAGCCCGTTCCTGCCAGTCTCGGCGAAAGCGTGGGTCGTGACGAGTTCCTCGATGCGGGGCCACAGCCGCTGATAGTGGTCGAGCACGGACGCAATGAGCTCATCGACCGTGAGAGACCGGTAGTGCTCGTCGACGTGCGGCGGAACGTTCCACTCCGGTGTCGGCCACGGTCGTCCGGGATGCCGCGCGAGCCCGTCCGTGGAGAGGCAGTCGAACCCGAGTCGGTCCGCCACCACCCGGGCCACGGTTGATTTCCCCGTGTTCGAGGTTCCTCCGATCAGCACCACTCTCACGCTGTTCACGTGAGGTGACGTTACCGGTCATGGCGGGGCGAGGCAGGCTTTCGGCGCAGGCAGACGACGCAGGCCACAAGCTGCAGCAGTCCGGACGAAGCCCCGCCTGTCCCACTCACGCTCCATTGCCTCGATGCCGCGGCGAGCCTGCCGTTCGTCACTTCCGATCAACGGCCTAGCCCTCCACCGGTGCCCCGCGTTGCCCGGCCGCGGCAGGCCGCGGCCCACCGGATGAGCGACGTGCATGACGCCGCGCGCTGGGAACAGGTGAGGCGACCCGTCGCCACCGATCGGAGACCCATGCCTCCCGACAGCCCCGCCTCGCTCCTGCCTCTGCTGCGCACCTCCGTCGGCCGGTTGCTCGCGACCGCGGCCGCGCTGTCGGACGAGGAGGTACGGGCCCCCTCACTGCTGCCCGGCTGGACCCGCGCCCACGTCCTGACACATCTGGCCCGCAGCGCCGACTCCCGCAGCCGACTGCTCGCCTCCGCCCGTTCGGGCACCGACCTGCCGCAGTACGCCGACGAAGCGCAGCGGGAGCGGGAGATCGAGGAGGGCGCCGACCGGCCCGCCGCCGTCCTCCTCAACGACATGGACACCGCACTGCACCGCTTCCTCGCCGCGGCCGGCGACCATCCGCAGGACGCCTGGGAGGTGCCGGTGCGCTGGCTCGGCGGCGGCCTTCGGCCGGTGCGGGGGGCCGTCGGGAGCATGCTGCGCGAGGTGGAAGTGCACCACACCGACCTGGCCACCGGTCACGGCCCGACCGACTGGCCCGCCTTCTTCGTCGCCCGCGAACTGGAGACGACCGTGAGGAGACTCCGCGCCGACCCCGAAGCCCCGCCCATGACGCTGCGCGCAGACGAGGACCAGACCGCGAGGGTCGTCGGAGACAGCCAGGGGCCACGGGTGACGGGGCCTGCGGCGGAGCTGCTGGGCTGGCTCACCGGGCGAACCGACGGCAGCGCGCTGACCGTCGAACCACCCGGCCCCCTGCCGACGCCACCGGCGTGGCGCCGCTGAGCCGAAAAGGGGGTCTCAGCGTCGGCTGTCGCCGACGCGAGCAGGCCGGTGAGCCCGGCGATCGCATAACCGGCCGCGGCGAGCCGCCGGCCGGCGGGCGTGGCGGGCGTCGTTGTCGGTTCAGGGGCGGTTCGCCGGGGCGTGCAGCCGTCGTACGTGGGCGGGGGCCGGACCGGTCGACTCGCGGTCGATGTAGGTGGTGTGCAGGGTGTGCCGACGGGGGCGGGCGGTGGCTCCGTTGATGCGGCGGATGAGGATGTCCGCGGCCAGTCCGCCGAGTTCCTGCACGGGCTGGCTGACCACGCTCAGCTGGGGCCGGATCAGTGTGGTCCACTCCGCGTCGTCGAAGCCGATGACCGAGACATCGCCGGGGATGCGGGCGTCGAGGTCGAGCAGGGCGTCCAGGGTGCCGAGCGTGGCCACGTTGTCGGTGGTGAACAGCGCGGTGGGGCGGTCGTTCGAGGTCATCAGTTCCAGTACGGCCGAGCGTGCCCAGGCCCGCTCGTAGCCGGTGTGCCGGATCAGTTCCGCGGACCGTGGGATGCCGGCGGCGCGCAGGGCCTGGCGGTAGCCGGCGACACGTTCCGTGGTCGTCCAGATGTCCGCGCCCGGCGCGAGGCGGGTGCCGTCGTCGCCGGGCATGGCCGAGGTGATCACCGCGATGCGGGTGTGTCCGGCGTCGGTGAACCGCGTCACCGCCGCCTTGACCGCTCCCCGGTTGTCGACGACCACGCTGTCCAGTGCGGCTCCGGTGAGAACACGGTCGAGCAGTACCACCGGGATGCCGGCGGAGACGGCCCGGGCGAGGTGTTCGGCGTCGGTGGCGGCCGGTGCCACCACGAGTCCGTCCACGCGGCGCTCGATGAACAGCTGGACCGCGGCCTTCTCCTTCTCGCTGTCCTCGTCGCTGTTGGCGAGGATGGCCTGCAGTCCCGACTTGGCCGCGACGTCGGCGATGCCGCGCACCGCCCGGGCGAAGTAGGCGTTCTCCACGTCGGCTACGACGACTCCGAGGGTGTCGGTCCGGCCGCTGATCATGCTGCGGGCCACGGCGTTGGTGCTGTAGCCGAGCTCGGCGGCGGCGGCCAGCACCCGTTCCCGCGTGGCCGCGCTCGCCGATCCGTATCCGCCGAGGACGCGTGCGGCCGTCGCCTGTCCCACACCGGCGTGCCGGGCGACGTCCGGGATGGTCACGCGTCGCCGCGGCTGCGCTCCTGGGGGCATGTCCGGCTCTCTCCATGTCGGCCCGGCGAACTCCGGGGAACGGGGCGGTGGAATTCAGCGCCATTCAACCATTGACGCGAGGCGCTGGGCCGTGGGTAAGGTACGACCGCGTTGGTAACGTTATCAATTCTCGCCGGAACGCATCCGCCCGCCGCCTTCCGGACGGCCGTCCCCGCGCCCCGCCCGACGGCCGCCCGCTTCTCCCCCTATCCGCACTCCGGAGGTCTCCGCGATGGCAACCGACACCCTTTCGCCGCCACCAGATGCCGCAGGCCCGGCCGTCACCCTCGTCGACGTGGTCAAGGACTTCGGCGGCGCGAACGGCGCAGCCGCGGTACGAGGGGTGAACCTCACCATCGCCGAGGGGGAGTTCTTCTCACTGCTGGGGCCGTCCGGCTGCGGCAAGACCACCACCCTGCGGATGATCGCCGGGTTCGAGGAGCCGAGCAGCGGGCGGATCCTGCTGCACGGCCGGGACATGGTCGGTGTCGCGGCCAACAAGCGGGACATCAACATGGTGTTCCAGTCCTACGCGCTCTTCCCGCACCTGAGCGTCGCGGACAACGTGGCGTTCGGGCTGCGCCGTCGGCGTGTCGCCAAGGGCGAGATCCACGACCGGGTCGACCGCATCCTGCACACCGTCGAACTCGCCGACAAGGCCGACCACCGCCCCCGGCAGCTCTCCGGCGGCCAACAGCAGCGCGTGGCCCTGGCGCGGGCCCTGGTCAACCGCCCGCGCGCCCTGCTCCTGGACGAACCGCTGGGCGCCCTCGACCTGAAGCTGCGCCAGTCCATGCAACTGGAGCTCAAGCGGATCCAGCGCGAGGTGGGCATCACCTTCATCTACGTCACGCACGACCAGGCCGAGGCGCTGACCATGTCGGACCGGATCGCGGTGATGAACGGCGGCCTGATCGAGCAGGTCGCTCCCCCGCAGGAGGTCTACGAGCAGCCCGCCACCGCGTTCGTCGCCGGCTTCATCGGCACCTCGAACCTGATCAGCGGGCGGTTGACCACCACCGGACCCGAGGGCGGGGCGATCGACCTCGGCGACGGACAGCGCATCACCGTCCCGGCGTCCGCCGCGCCCGGCGCCGGATCGAGCGTCCAGCTCACCGTACGGCCGGAGAAGATCACCCTGACCACCGGCCCGGCCGGCACCGCCAGCCGCATCCGCGGCACCGTGAGCGAGGTGGTCTACCTGGGCACCTCCACCAGCTACACGGTGACCACGAGCACCGGCGCGGAGATGACCGTCTTCCAGCCCAACGACGGCACCGCGAGCGTGGTACCGGCCCGCGGCGACACCGTCTGGCTTTCCTGGGCCACCGCCCACTCCTACGCGCTCGGCCCCGCGCCCGCCGCCCCGGCCACGCCCGCCACCGCCGGCCGGTTCTCCCCCGACTCCGGTTCCCTCACCGCGAGCTGACGACAGGTCGACCACCATGCCCCTGCAGCCCACACCCCCCGCGCCCTGGCTGCGCGGACTGACCCAGCGCCGCTGCTCCCGGCGCGGTCTGCTGCGCGCCGCGCTCGGCGCCGCCGCCCTGGCCCCGCTCGCCGCGTGCAGCGTGCCGGGCGCCCGCAAGCCCGTGCCCCGCACGGCCGCCGAAATCTCCGCCGCCGTCAGCGACTTCTGGGCCGGGAGGAAGAAGGAGGACCGGCTCAGCTTCGCCAACTACACGCAGTACATCGACACCGACCCCGGCGACCAGAGCCGCCACCCCACCCTGGAGGCGTTCACCCGCGCAACCGGCATCAAGGTCACCTACGACGAGGTGATCGACGACAGCGCCTCCTGGTTCGGCAAGATCCAGCCCGAGTTCGCCTCCGGACAAGGCATCGGCTACGACCTGATGGTGGTCGGCGGCGACAGCTACCTGACCAAGTACATCGAACTCGGCTACCTCGCCCCCCTCGACCACAGCCGCCTGCCCCACTTCGCCAGGTACGGCGGGATCGCGTTCAAGAACTCCTCCTTCGACCGCGGCAACGTCTACACCGTGCCCTGGCAGTCCGGCATGACCGGCATCGGCTACGACCCGGCCAAAGTCGGCCGGAAGATCACCAGTTGGCAGGACCTGCTCGACCCGAAGCTCAGCGGCAAGATCGGCATGTGGAACGACGCGGTGCAGATGGGCAACATCGCCCTGCTCGCCATCGGCGTCGACCCGGAGAAGTCCACCCACGCCGACTGGCGCAAAGCCGCCGCCTGGCTGCGCAAACAGCGCGACGCCGGCCTGGTGCGCTCCTACAGCACCACCACCTACCAGTCCTCCCTCCAACGGGGCGACCTGTACGCCTCCCTGGTGTACTCCGGTGACGTCTTCCAGGCCAACCAGAGCGGTTCACACCTGGAGTTCGTCATCCCCGACGAAGGCGGACTGCTGTGGACCGACAACCTCTGCATCCCGTCGACGGCCGCCCACCCCGTCGACGCACTGACCTACATGGACTACGTCTACCGGCCCGAGGTCGCGGCGCGGATCAGTGAGACGGTGCAGTTCGTCTGCCCCGTCCCCGCCGCCCGGTCGGTCATCGCGCACGACGCGGCCGCCGCCACCGGCAAGCGCCGGCCCCTGCTCGACTCGCTGAGCACCAGCCCCCTGGTCTTCCCGACCAAGGGCGACGAATCCAAGCTGCGCCACCTGCGGGTGCTCGACGAAGCGGAGGAGAAGCAGTGGAACGCGCTGTTCGAACCGATCTACCAGTCCTGACCCGCCGCCGACGGCGCCCCGGCGCGGCGCTGGCCCCGTACCTGATGGTGCTGCCCGGCTGGCTGTGGCTGGCCGCGTTCTTCGTGACCCCCGTCATCGTCATGGTGTTGCTGTCCCTGCAGACCGGCGACTTCATCGACGGCTTCCGCCAGACCTTCCACTTCTCGACCTATGCGAGGGTGGTGGAGACCTACCACGTGCAGCTCGTCCGCTCCCTCCTCTACGGCGCCGCGGCCACCGCCGCCTGCGCCCTCGTGGGCTATCCGGTGGCCTACTGGATCGCCTTCCGGGCCGGCCGGCACAAGTCGGTGTTCCTCTTCCTGCTCCTGCTGCCCTTCTTCGTCTCCTTCGTCATCCGCACCCAGTCCTGGAACGTGGTGCTCGCCGACAACGGCGTCCTGCTCGGCCCGCTCAAGCACCTGGGGCTGCTGCCCGCCGGCTTCCACGTCCTGGCCACCCCGTACGCGGTGATCGGCGGACTGACCTACAACTTCCTGCCGTTCATGGTGCTGCCCGTGTACGTGGCCCTGGAGCGGGTGGACGCCAAGGTGATCGAGGCCTCCACCGACCTGTACGCCTCCCGGGCGCAGACCTTCTGGCGCGTGGTGCTGCCGCTGTCCCTGCCCGGGTTGTTCGCGGGCGTGCTGCTCACCTTCGTGCCCGCCTCCGCCGACTACGTCAACGCCGGCATCCTCGGCGGCCCCTCGACCACCATGATCGGGAACATCATCCAGACCGAGTACTTCACCAACCTCGACTACCCGGCCGCCGCGGCCCTGTCCTTCGTGCTCATGGGCGCCCTGCTGCTGGCCGTGTTCGCCTACGCCCGCGCCCTCGGCACGGAGGACGTGCTGGAGGTGGCCGCGCGATGACCACGGAAACCGTCACCCCGGCCCAGGGCACGGCCGCGGCGCCCCGGTCCCGCGCCGGCCGGAGAGCGCGCCGCCGTCCCACGCTCACCGTGTACACCTGGCTGGTGCTGGCCTGGCTGCTGCTGCCGATCGCCGTCATGGTCCTGTTCGGCTTCAACGACACCCACAGCAAGGTGAACTTCACCTGGCAGGGCTTCACCCTCACCTGGTACCGCCACCTGTTCGCCATTCCCAACCTGACCTCGGCGCTGGTCAACAGCCTCACCGTCGCGCTGGTCGTCACGGTGGTCGCCACCCTGCTGGGCACCCCGATCGGCCTGGCCCTGGGCCGCCACCGCTTCCGCGGCCGCGGCTCCGTGGACCTGCTGCTGTTCGCCGCCATCGCCGCCCCCGAAATCGCCCTGGGCGCCGCCCTTTTGTCGCTGTTCATCGTCCTCGGCGTGCCCCGCGGCTACTGGACCATCGTCCTCGCCCACGTGGCGTTCTGCATCCCGTACGTGGCCATCACCGTACGGGCCCGCATGGCGGGTCACGACCCGACGCTGGAGGAGGCCGCCCGGGACCTGGGAGCCGGGCCCTGGACGGCGTTCCGGCTGGTCACCCTGCCGATGCTGCTGCCCGGTGTGGCTTCCGGCGCCCTGCTGTGCTTCGCCCTGTCCATCGACGACTACGTCATCACCAGCTTCAACGCCGGCCGGACGGTCACCTTCCCGCTGTGGGTGTACAGCGCCAGCCGTACCGGCGTGCCCCCGCAGGTCAACGTCATGGGAACGCTGATCTTCGTCGGCGGCCTGATCATCGCCGGCGCGAACGTCCTGTTCTCCCGGCGCCGCGCGGCCTGACCCCTCTCCCCCGCGCCCCCAGGACACCGGCCCGGCGCGGCCGGTGCGGAACCGACCCCTCGAAGGAAACCATCACCGTGCTCTCTTTCAACGAAGCCGAGTTCGTCGCCCAGACCGAAAGCCTCGTGGCGCTGCGCCCCCGGATCGAGGAGGTCGTCGACCGTCTCGTGGACGAGGGGTACGACAACGTGCTCCTCGTGGGCGCCGGCGGCACCTACGCCCAGATGTGGCCCTACGAGCACCTGGCCCGGCGCACCTCGGTGCTGCCGGTGCGAGCGGCCATCGCGGCGGAGCTGGTGGTCTCCGGTGACGCCCGCCTGGGCGAGCGCACGGCCGCCGTCTTCACCTCCGTCTCCGGCACCACCGAGGACAGCATCAAGGCCATCGACTACTGCAAGGAGCGCGGAGCGTACACGATCGGCTTCACCGGCCACCCCGACTCCCCCGTCGCCCAGCGGGTCGACACCGCGCTGGTCTCCGCCCCCAAGGCCTGGCCGTTCGACGTCCAGATGCTGCTGTTCATGGGCCGACTGCTGTCCCGGCGAGGCGAGTTCGAGGGCTACGACCGCCTCGCCGACGAACTCGCCGGCCTGCCCCGCATCCTGGTGGAGGTCGCCCGCCGGGCCGAGCCCGCGGCGTCCGACTTCGCCGAGGCCCACAAGGACACCGACTACCACTTCCTGATCGGCGGCGGGAACCTGTGGGGATTCACCTATCTGTACTCCATGTGCATCCTCGAGGAGATGCAGTGGCTGCGCACCACCCGGGTGCACAGCGCCGAGTTCTTCCACGGCTCGCTGGAGCTGCTGGAGGAGAACACCAGCGTGATCGTCTTCCAGGGCGAGGACGAGACCCGCGCGCTCACCGACCGGGCCGAGGCGTTCGCCCGCCGCGTCTCCAAGGACGTCACCGTCTTCGACACCCGCGACCACCCCCTGGACGGCATCAGCCCCGAGTTCCGCGGTCTGCTGGCACCGCTGGTCATGGACACCGTGATGGACCGGGTCAGCAAGCACCTGGAGCGGGTGCGCGACCACTCCCTGGACCTGCGCCGCTACTACCGCGTCATGGACTACTGACCGCCCACCGTCCCACCCACGTCCATCCGCCCAGGCGTGCCGGTGCCGGGGCATCCGGCACGCCCCGAGCGGGGGGGGGGGGGGGGGGGGGGGGGGGAGGCCCCTTGACGGGTAGGTGGGGAACCTGGATGTTTTTG
>NZ_JBVHTR010000027.1:67757-121000 GCF_055565775.1 Streptomyces sp. NPDC028331
ACCCACCCCCCCCCCCCCCCCCCCCCCCCCACCCCCCGGCATGTACTTTCCAAGGCCCCCCCCCCCCCCCCAAACGGCCCCCCCCCCCCCCCCCCCCCCCCCGCCCTCCCTGGAGACTTGATGAACATCCTCGGTTTCGGCGACAACGTCGTGGACCGTTTCGTGGACCGCGGCATCGACTACCCGGGGGGCAACTGCGTCAACGTCGCCGTCTACGCCCGCCGCCTCGGCCTCGACGCCGCCTACCTGGGCGTGTTCGGCGACGACGACCTCGGCGCCTTCCTCCGTGCGGCGGTCGCGGCCCAGGGTGTCGCGGTGGAGCGCAGCGTGGTGCGCCACGGGGAGTCCGGCGTCTCCACCCTCCATGTCCAGGGCGGCGACCGGGTGTTCCTCAGCTACAACGGCGGCGGCGTCACCGTACGCGAACCGCTCGTCCTGGACGACGCCCTGCTGGCGTACGCGGCGTCGTTCTCGCTGGTGCACTCCAGCGTCTACTCGCACACCGAGAGCGAGCTACCCAAGCTCGCCGCAGCCGGAGCGCTGGTCAGCTTCGACCTCTCCGACGACGACGAGTTCCGCACCCCCGCCTACCTCGACCGCGTCTGCCCCCATCTCGACCTGGCCCTGCTGTCCTGTTCGGACCTGGACGAGGCCGCCGCCCAGCGGTTGGCGCAGGCCGTGCTGGCACGGGGGGCGCGCATGGTCCTGGCCACCCGCGGCCTGGCAGGGGCCACCGTGTACGACGGCCGGATGCCGGTGACAGTACCGGCGCATGCGGCGGACGCGCGGTCCATGACCGACACCATGGGCTGCGGCGACGCCTTCCTCGCCGGTTTCGCGGTGTCCCTGCTCCGGGACGGCTGGTCCCGAAGCACCCCGCCGTCCCGCCGCTCGCTGGAGCACGCCCTGCGTGAGGGCGCGCAGTCGGCTCACGACCAGTGCTTCGTCGAGGCCGCCTTCGGCCACGGACGGCACACCCCGGCGGTCCGGGCGCCGCTCGACCGGACCGGCGCGAACGCCGCGGACTCCCAGCCTTGACCTGCCGTACCGGCCGATGAGCCACTGGTCGATGCCGCGACCTCCATGACCGGCCTCCTGCCGGGCGTCACCTCGCGTGGCTCCCGCGCCCACCCGAGCCTGGCGGAGACCTCCTCCATGCCCGGAGAAGCGCCGGCGGCCGTCGCTCACGAGGACCGGGTGTCCTGGGTGGGCGACGGCCGCCAAGGGGACGAAGGGGCCGACCTGATCGCCGAACGCCGGTTTCGGCAGCCGCGGTCGCGACCGGCAGTGGTTCAGCAGTCGCGGAACTCCGGCGACTGGTTGAGGATCTGCGCGCGCAGGGAGGTGAAGCGGGTGTGGGTCTCGCCGCCGCGCGCCTCGGGGCGGAAGGCCGCGACACGGTGGCAGTTCTGGAAGGCGAGGGCGATGCCGAAGTGCCGTTCCAGGCTGCCGCGGATGGCGTCACTGGACAGGGCGCGCAGGAGCTGGCCGCGCTCCTTCTCGGACGGCGGCGGGGTCTGGTTGTCGGCGAACTCCGCAGCAGTGGAGCGCAGTTCGTCCGTCAGGCGGGCGATGAGGTCGTAGGCGTACGGCAGGGACGTACGGACCGTTTCCACGAAGTCCTGCTCCCGCACCTGGCCGTTCTCGGCTTCGGCGAGCAGCTGCGGAGAGACGTCGAGTGACATGAAGGGCTGTCCTGTTCTCTGGTTCTGTTCTTGAGGCGGTGGGGGTCAGGCAAGGGCGCTCAGGGCCGCGGGACCGTACTGGAAGTCCGGGTCGACCTGGGCGGCGAGGTCCTGGCCGGTGGCCACGTTGGCCCAGGCGGCGGCGTTGCGCAGGTGGAACTCCACCGCGTGCTTCTGGAAGGCCGCCCAGTCCTTGGGGCGGGCGTCCACGGCCGCGCGCAGCAGGTCCAGGGTGCGAGTGTTGTGCGGCTCCAACTCGCCGTGACCGCGGCCCTGTTCCTGGGCACGGACGTAGGAGGACTGCGCAAAGTGCGCGAGCAGGTCCTCGCCGACGTGCTCCTTGAGGAAGAGCAGGTCGTCCTCGCCGGTGACCTTGTTGCCGACGACGGCGACCGGGATGTCGAACTCGGCCGCATGGTCGCGGTACTGGCGGTACACGGAGACGCTCTTGCGGGTCGGTTCGACGACCAGGAAGGTCATGTCGAAGCGGGTGAACAGGCCGGAGGCGAAGGCGTCGGCGCCGGCGGTCATGTCGACGACGACGTACTCGCCGGGGCCGTCCACGAGGTGGTTGAGGTACAGCTCGACCGCACCGAGCTTGGAGTGGTAGCAGGCCACTCCGAGGTCGCTCTCGTCGAAGGCGCCGGTGACCATGAGCGGGACGCCGCCGACCTCCCGGACGTGGTGGTTGTGGATCTCGTCGTCACCCAGCAGGCGCAGCAGGCGGGACCCGCGGCCGGGCGGGGTCGTCTTCACCATGGCTTCGATGGAAGGGATCCGCGGATTCGTGCCCCGCAAGTAGTCCTTGATCTCGCCGGCCCGCGCGCTGAGCGGCGGCGCGGCGAAGGCCTCGTCCTCGTCGAGACCGAGGGCGTACGCCAGATGCTGGTTGATGTCGCCGTCGATCGCGACGACCGGCGCCCCCGAACGCGCCAGGTGACGGGAGAAGAGGGCCGACAAGGTCGTCTTGCCGCTGCCGCCCTTGCCTACGAAGGCAACGCGCATGGCCGACCACCCTTGTTGAAAATGGATATCATGAGCACATGCTGGTGCTGCGGCGGGGCGGTGTCAAATCACTCGCGTCCCAACTCGGCGGCTTCCTGGAGAGTGATCGTCATCTCACCCGGCGCCCGCCGGTCCCGGCCGACCCCGCTCTGGCGTGCGACGACCTCAGCCTTGCTCGGCCGTTGGCGCGTGCCGGTTTCCTCGGCCGGCAGGGGGTGGTCCCTTTCCGCGCGAGACGCCTGGTCATGAGGGTGTCGGCGGCTCAGGTGCTCAGCGTTTCGGAGTGCCGGGTGACCCGTTCGTGGTCCCTTGCGTGGCGGCGGGCATGCATCATCCAGGCGGGCGAGGCACGATGCTCTTCATGGAGCCGTTGCCGACGCCCTGCCCCGCCGACCTGATCCCCGAGGTCACGAGCCTGGACGTGTGCAACGCGGCGACCAGGGCAGCCAGGGAGCAGGGAGTTGTCTGGATTGCCGTCGAGCGGCAGGGCGAGCGCTGGACGGTCAAGGCCGACACGCTCACGGCCCCGCAGCACCGCATCGACACCACGGCCTATGACGCCGTGCGCACCGCGGTCATCCGGCTGATCCGTTCGCACGAGATCCGGCCCGATTCCTCCGCCGGACCGGTCTACTTCGTCCTGTACGACGTGGAAGGCGAGGACAGGGCCCGCGAACTCGCCGCCGCACTTCACGCAGCCCTCTACGGAGACCTCGGCCCACTGGCCCGAGCCGTACCCGACACCCCGGCCTGACCACCGACCACCCCCGAACCGAAGCCCACCGCGCGCCGGGCGGCCTCCTCCCGTGAGCGCCGTCGCGGCCTCGCCCGCGGCGAGGATTCAAGGGGGCGCCCCGGCCAGGTCGGTCGGGTCATTTCAGGCGGACGACGACCATGGCGATGTCGTCGCCTGCGCCGCTGGTGAGGTGAAGGCGTGCGAGGAGGGCGTCGGCAAGGTGTTCCGCGCCGAACTCGGTGCAGGTGGCGAGCGTGGAGGTCAGACGGTTGAGCCCGACGTCGATGTCCTCACCGCGGCGTTCGATCAGGCCGTCGGTGTAGAGGATGAGGGTGTCGCCGGTGGCGAAGGTCATGCTGGCCTGGGGGCGGGGGACGTGTTCGGTGCGGGCGCCCAGCGGTGGGTCGGTGGCCTGGTCGAGCAGCTCACAAGAGCCGTCCGGGTGCAGCAGGACGGGCGGGGGGTGGCCGGCGCTGCTGTAGATGAGCAGACGGCTGTGACAGTCGACCAGCACCTGGACGGCGGTGGCGGCCAGTGCTCCCTCGACCGAGCGGGCATACAGCCCGAGGACCTCCAAGGCCTGGGCAGGGCCGTGGACGGTGCGCGTCGCAGCGCTCAGCGCGCTGCGGAGCATGCCCATGACGGTGGCTGCCGCCAGCCCGTGGCCGACGACGTCGCCGACCGCGACGGTGAAGCGGTCCTGGGACAGGTCGACCGTGTCGTACCAGTCGCCGCACACGTTCAGGGCTCCGACCGCGGGCAGGTAGCGCACGGCAACGTTCGGGTGCCTGACCAGGTCCGGGACGTGGAGCATGGCCTCTTGCAGGGCGACGGCGATGCGCCGTTCACGGGCGTGGGCCTGCCGCAGTTCCTCGTTCAGCCGCTGTAGCTGCCGCGCCCGGGCGTACAGCTCGGCTTCCATGGCTGCTTCCCGGCCGGGTCTGACCGACGGCAGGTGCGTGGTGCGGCGGGCGCGGACGACGTCGGTCATGTCCTCGGACCGGTGGATGATCCAGGCGACATTTCCGTCCACCCCCAGGACGGGCACGTTGATCGCGGACCACCAGCGCTCCTTGAACACCTCCGGGCTGCCGGCGATCGGGATGTCGTATTTCTGCAGCGCCATGTGATCGGTCTGCCCGGAGGCCAGAACCCGGTGCAGTGAGGCTTTCAGCGTCGCCACTCCGTCGGCTTCCGGATCGGCGGGGTTGTCGGGGAAGGCGTCGAAGAGGTACTGCCCGAGCAGTTCGGCCGAGCTGCGTCCGGTCACCTCGCAGAAGGCCGGGTTGGCGTCGGCGATCACCAGGTCCGCGCCGAGCACCAGGCACGGGCTCGGAAGGGCGGCGAACACCGCCATGTAGTCGATCTCCGATGTCACACGCGTTCCCTGCGAGTCGCTCCTTCTCCAATGTACGAAGTGCCCAGCTCCCGCGCCCGCCGAGCTCGCTCATGGGCATCAGGTGGCGGCCGCACCACGCTCACCCCGCGCGCCCTGATCGGAGCGCGTCTCGCTGTGCGGGTGTGTCATGACGGACAGTGAACGACGGATTCACGGCCGCGACGGATTCACCGCCGCGGTGACACCTTCGCCCCGCTCCACACTGCGGGCTGGTCCTAGGTACACGGCAGGACGGCGGTGTACGGGCCGCCGTCGGCGATGGGGGCCCTTGCTCGAGCGGAGCCGAGAGCTCGGGGGAGGCTCTGGTGTACGGCCGCCGGAAGTCGATGTTGTCGAACGCCTTCACGACCCGCGCACGGGCCAGATGCCGCTGCACCAGCTCGGAGCGGTACGTGTGACTGTGCGGTTTGCGTCATCGGCTGCCCGAATCCGCAGAGCTGTGACGGACCAGTCGATCACCGGGGCGAGACGTTCCGGTGCCGGCCAGTCGTTGATCAGCGCGAGCAGTTGGAAGTACTGGTCCCTGCGCGGATCGCTCGCGGCTTCCAGACGGTGCAGCAGCCACCGGTGCGCCTCGGCATCATCGCCGCGGCCGTGGACGAGCGCGCACTGAGCGGTGAGGGCCGCGACGACAGGATCGGCCTGGGGCGAATCCGGGCTGATGCCGCACGCCACGGCTGGTGCCACGAGATCGCGGGCGACGGCGATGATGTCCGGACGCGGTGGCGTGGGGGCGCTGTCGGGCAGGCCGGCCGCATGGTCTTCGGCCAAGCGCCGCACACCGGCGCGGAAATCCGGGTCCAGGGACAGTTCGGGCAGCTCCACCCATGTTCGACTCGCAGGCCGGCTGAGGGGCGTCATGGAGACTGCTCGCGTGGACGCCCCACAACGCTCCTATTCGCCTGCGGCGCGCATGTCGCCGTCGTACACCGTGCGATAGTCCGGGACGACGACTCGTGTTGCCGGGGACGCCTTTCCGACCTGGGCGAGGAACGTGTCCAGATCCATCGACGGGTCTCGTACGGGGGAACCGCTCAGTGGCCTTTCGAAGTCGTCCCAGTGGACGGGGACCGCCACGCGAGGGTGGTCCAGCGCACGCAGCAGTCGCTGAACATAGCGGTGGGTTGCTGTGCTGGAGGGCACGGCGATCATTGCCAGGTCGGGACGCAGGCCCCTGACCGCCCGCTCGCAGAAGTCGCTGGCCCCCATGAGGAACGCCGACGGGCCGCTGTCCCCGGCCGTCAACTGGAAGGCGAGCGTGTCGCCCTCCGGCAGGTCCGAGATGGTGCTCGGGGCCGTCGAGGGTGGGGCGTTCAGCGTGCCGGGGGCGAAGTAGGCGTACTTCTTGTTGCGGCTGTGCAGGCTCGGTACGACCTCGACGGTGATCCCGTCGAAGTCCAGCACCTCGCCGCCTTTCACCACGGAGATCTGCGCCGCGTCCACCCCCAGGGCGACCAGCAGGTGGCAGGTGGTCTCGGTGCCGACCACGCGGGCGCCGGTGGTCTTGGCGATATGCGGTACGTCGGCGAGGTGGTCCCAGTGGGAGTGACTGACCAGGACGAGTTCGGGGCGGCCGATGTACGCGTCCACGACCTCCGGACGGGTCTGCAGAGGTGTCCGAGGATCGAAGGCGCCGTCGTACAGACCCGTGGTGAAGCGGGTGAGGTACGGATCGAAAAGAACGGTCCGGTCGCCGACGTCGATGCGCCAGCCGGCGGTGCCGAGCCACCGGAAGGATGCCGAACCCGCGGCTTGGCCGCGGTTCCCGGCCGACGCGGTGGCGGCCGAGGCGGTGGCCGCCGTGGCGGTGGCGGCCGTGGCCGGGATCAGCGGGGAGGCGGCGCCGAGCGCGGCACCGCGCAGGAGCGTGCGTCGGTCGAGTCCGCGGTCCGAGGGCTCGACGGCGCTGCGCGTGTCATGTGTCTCCTGGGGCATGGCGTCAGGAGATCAGGGCGTGAACTCCCGTGTCCAAGACCGGAAACCGACGCTGGTGATACGCGAACGCATATGTGCCCTGGTCACCGGCCGCCCCCGCGGAGGAAGCCGACCGCGATTCCGGCGGCCTTGCCTATCGCGGCGTCCACGGTGGCGCGGGAGGCGGTCAGGTCGCGGGTATGGGCGAAGACGGCGATCGCGTAGCACTCGCCGTCGGGGTAGCGTGCGACGCCCGCCTCCATGTGAAGCCCCGGCAGTGTTCCGGTCTTGGCCGCGACCTCGACGTCGTCCGGGAGGCCCGTCACCAGCCGGTGGCGGAAGACCTGACGGCCCATCCAGTCACGTACGAGCGCGCAGGCTTCCGGCGGACCGGCGGCATCGCTCCAGATGAGCTCGAGCAGTCGTGTGACCTCGCGGGGTGTGCTCGCCGTCGTGCGCCGGGGGTCCAGTACGGCCAGCCGCCTCTTCCGCTCGTCCGGCAGGGCCGGGTAGCGGACGGCGAATTCCCGCTCGTCGCGCGCCCCGACCTCCGCGAACATCGATTCCAGCAGCTCTCGCGGTCCGCCCAGGATCCGGGTCCGGGTGAGGCCGAGTTCCTTGGCGAGCAGTCGTACGGTGTCCAGGCCGACGTGGGCAAGCAACAGGTCGGCCGCCGAGTTGTCGCTGACGGACATCGTGAAGTGGGCCAGGTCGCGCAGCGACAGCTCCACGTCGTCCAGGCAGCCGGCGGTTCCCCAGCCGCCGAGCCGGTCGGCCGCGGTCACCCGCACCCGCATGCGCGGGTCGAGCTGGCCGGCGACGACCTGCCGGGCGAACTCCAGCACCAGCAGCACCTTGAAGATCGAGGCGATCACGACGGGGGTATCGGCGCCCACGGCGACTTCGCGGGCGCCCGGCTCCGCACCGGCCTCCCCGGCAACCTCCGTGCTCATGTGAACGGGGACCGCATGCAGTTGCCCTTCGGCGCCCGCACCGGCGAAGACCCGTCGGATCCGTTCCTCGATCACCGCTGTTCCCCTTGCCACCGACGCGCCCCGACCACCGGATCGGTCCGGTCCCGGCCCACTGATCCATCCCCCTCACGGCGGCGTCACGTACGATCCTTGACGTGGATCTCTTGCGCCACCTACGTCTTTTCGTCACCGTAGCCGAGGAGCTGCACTTCAGCCGGGCAGCCGAACGGCTGGGCATGGCGCAACCGCCGCTGAGCCAGGCGATTCGCAGGCTGGAAACGGACCTTGGTACGGAGCTGTTCAACCGCTCGCAGCGCGGGGTCAGGTTGAGCACCGCCGGAGCGGCGCTGCTGGAGGAGGCCCACGAACTCCTCGCCCGGGAAGAGAGGCTGCGCATCCTCGCCCGCCGCGCCGCCGACGGTGACCTGGGCAGGCTGCGCGCGGGCGTACCGCCCGACACGACGGCCGCCGTGCTGTCCGCGTTGCTCTGCGCCTGCGCGGAGCAAGCTCCGGGGTTGTCCGTCGATCTTCAGGAGGTCCCGACCGAGGAGCAAGTACGGCTGCTCTCCTCCGGTGGGCTGGATGTGGGACTCGTGCACCATCCGGTCGACGCCACCGAATTGGAGCTCGGCCCCGACGTCTCACTGGATCTGGGTGTCGTCCTGCCGCGTACCTCGCCGCTGGCCCGGCTGCCGGAAGTGGCGCTGGGCGAGCTGTCCGGCCACGACCTGGTGCTCTTCCCGCGGTCACACGCGCCCGGCTGGTACGACCGGATCCTCGACGTCTGCCGCGCGGAAGGCTTCGTTCCCGGCCGCCTACGCCACGCGTCCAACCCCGAGTTCCTGCTTGCCCTCGTGACGGCCGGTCACGGCATCGCCTTCGACCAGGGATCGATGGCCCGCAAGGAACCACGTGTGGCCTGGCGGCCACTGGCCGACCGCCCCCTCACCCTGCGCATCAGCGGCGCCTGGCCCGCCGGCCGTGCAGCCCACCCGGCCGCCCGCCGCTTCGCGGAACTTGCGCGCGGCGTCCTGGCCCGCGACCGCATTGCGACCTCGCGGCGGCGTGAGGGCCCCCCTCGTTCACCGAACGATTCCGCTCCTCCCTGGTCGGTGGTCTACGGCGCCTGATAGATCGTCTTTCCTGTTCGCCGGCCCGTCGCCGAACGAGCCGACTGGGTCGTTCAGGGCCTGCGGCCGTGGAAGGTGCGGCGCAGGTCGCTCACCCAGGCGTCGGGGTTCTCCCAGGGGATGAAGTGGCCGCCGTGGTCGTGGGCGTTGACGTTGACGTGGTTGAACCAGTCGGCCTGCGGGCCGGTCTTGAACGCCCGGACGCGCTCGTCGGCGGTGTGGATGCCGGGCGGGTTCTCGTACGTGACGAAGGTGACGCCGACCGGGGCCTGGACTACGGGGGTGCGGTCGTGGGCGGGGGTCCAGGGGTGGCGGTTGGCGTTGGCGTAGTAACGCATCGACGTGGCGATGGAGTTGTTCACCCAGTAGATCGTGGCGTGGGTGAGCAGGTCGTCCTTGGTGAAGACGGACTCGACGTCGCCGCCGTTGTCGCTCCAGGCGTTCCAGCGTTCCAGCAGCCAGGCGAGCAGTCCGGCGGGTGAGTCGCTCAGCCCGTGGGCCAGGGTGGCTCCGTCGAGCATGTGCACGGCGAGGTGGGACGCCCAGCGGTGGTCCAGCTCGATGATGCGGGCGCGGACGTCGGCGGGCTGGTCGTCGGTGAGGGGCCGGTTCCGGGCGAAGTCCCAGGCGCGGGGGCCGGTGAAGAAGTCGAGCGGCAGCGCGGAGCCGATGTGGATGCCGTACAGCTCGTCGGCGTACTTGTGGCCGAGCTGGCTGGAGACGATCCCGCCGATGTCGCAGCCCCCGGCGGCGTACTTCTCGTATCCCAGGGTCTCGGTCATCAGGGTGTGCCAAAGGTCGGAGACCTTCCAGAAGTTGACGTCCGGAAAACCGGTGAGCGGGCCGGGGAACCCGAAGCCGGGGAGGGACGGCACGATGACGTCGAACGCGTCGGCGGGGTCACCGCCGAACGCGGCCGGGTCGGCGAGCGGATCGATCACCTTCGACCAGTGCCAGAACGTCCACGGCCAGCCGTGGGTGAGGATCAACGGGATCGGGCTGGGGCCGCGGCCGGGCTTGCGCATGAAGTGCACCGGGACACCGGCGACGCTCACCTGGTAGTGCTCGTGGACGTTGATGGCGGCCTCGGCCTTGCGCCAGTCGTAGCCGTCCCGCCAGTAGGCGACCAGCTCACGGAGATAGCTGTCCGGGACGCCGTAGGACCAGTCCCCGTTCCCCTCGTCCAGCGGCGGACGGGTCAGTGCGAGACGGGCGCGCAGGTCGTCGAGGACCTCGTCGGACGCATGGATCGGGGTGGGCTCCAGGGGGAAGGCGTGCGGGGTGGTCATGGCGTGATTCCTTACTGGACAGGGGAAGCGGTGACCTTGGCAACGGCGCGGAGATTCATCGGATCTGACGATAGAACGTTTCCGGGTCCGCGCCGGGCGGCGTCGCACAGGTGGTCGCCTGTGCAGCACGCGGCCGTCCGACGGTCCACCTGCGGCGATCACCTCTCATGGGTGGTCCGGGGTCGGTGTGGACCGTGCTGGCCTGGCCTGCGAGCGTCGGCACCGGCTGGTGGGTCTCTCTCCCCCGCGTGCTGTGTCCCTCCCGGACGCTGTCGATTCGGATGCAGAACAAGTGGGCGCCGTCGGTCATACGCCTGCTCAGCGAGGGAGCTCAGCCGTTCAGGGCGCTGGTCGTGCTCGTGTGCACGGCGGTCACAGGTACCGGGCCAGGAACTGGACGGCCGAGCTGGTGGCGGACACCACCGGCCACAGGAAGCCTCCCAGCAGCAGGGGTGCCGGGCCGGTCCGGCGCAGCCTGGAGGGTTTTCGTCACGCTGGCCCGCCGGGCAGTCACCGGTGAGCGGCCCGCCCGCGCGTAGGGCCCGACGGGAGGGCGGAACGCCGCGGGTTTGACGCGGGCCTCAGGCCGAGTACCGGTGCAGAACCCGGCCAGGAGCCCCGCATGCGACGCCACGCCGCCCCGACAGCCCCCACGTCCTCACCCGAAAGTGGGCAACACCTGCCGGCGGCCTGCCCGGGCATGACTTCCGCCTCCGGGTACCGTGCCGGTGCCCGGCACCAGGGTTCGGGAAGGCTGTGTCGGCTCGCTGACGGCGGTACGGCAGCGATGACGGGCCTGCTCCTGGCTCACCCGGCCGCATCGAGCAGCAGCTTCGCCGCCACCGTCGCCCCGTCGGTGCGGATCGTGCCGGCCACGGCGGCCGCTCGTGTGCGCGTCTCGGGGGTCAGGGCCCGCTTGAGTGCGGCCGAAAGGGACTCGAAGGTCGGAGTCCGACCGTCGTGTGCCGCGCCGATGCCCAGCTCGGCCACCCGGCCGGCCCAGTACGGCTGGTCCCCGATCTGCGGCACCACCACCTGAGGCACGCCCGCCACGGCGGCCGTCGTGGTCGTGCCCCCGCCGCCGTGATGGACCACGGCGGCCACCCGCCGGAACAGCGCCTGGTGGTTGACCTCGCCGACGACGAAGCAGTCGTCCCAGTCGTCGATCGGGGGCAGGTCGGCCCAGCCGCGCCCGACGAGCACCCGGCGGCCCTGCGCACGCACCGCGTCGATGGCGACCCGGGCGACGTCCGGCAAGCCGGGTAGGGCCATGCTGCCGAAGCCCACGTACACCGGCGGTTCGCCGGCTCCGAGGAACGCCACCAACTCGTCCGGCAGCGGGCGTTCGTCTGCCAGAATCCACGCGCCGGTCTGCACCACGTCGAGGCCCCTCAGCTCCTGACACGGTCCCAGCACCGGGTCGCACGCCAACCAGGGCCGGTCGGTGAAGACATGGTCTCGGACGTCGTCGACCGGCGGCAGGCCGATAGACGCCCGGTGCCTGTTGAGCACCTCGCCATACAGCGCGTTGGCTTTCTGGGCGTCCCGATCCCACAGCACCCGGTTGTCGGTCGCGTCCGGTGGAAGCGGCGGGCCGGGCCGCGGCGGCGGGTAATGCGGCGACGGCAGTACGATCGGCTGGAAACACGCGAAGACGTAGCGGATGCCCAGTTTCTCGGTCACCGACCGCACGCCGACCGGCATCAAGCCGGTCGCCACCAGCGCGTCACATCCCTCGGCCACCGCGGCGATCGTGTCGAAGTGCGCGGCGACCAACTCGCCCGCGACCCGGAACGGATCCGCTGCCTTCGCCCCGCTCGCCAGCGAGCGCACCGACGGCCCGAAGGGCACCAGCGGCACACCGGCGCCGTTCAGCAGCTCCGCGAACTCCTCGTCCGGCGGCGCGCAAACCCGTGCCTCTGCGCCCAGCGCCCGTAGCGCCACTGCGAGTCCCGCCACCGGTGCGACGTCTCCACGCGACCCATAGGTCATCAAAAGCGCACGCATGTTGTGAGTCCCTGATTTCAGTGGGTTCCGGCCCTGGTCGGCCCTCGTGAAGCGGTGGCGCGCCGCGTACGGCGGCATCCGTCGGCCGCCCTGCTCGCGGGCGCCCGTCTTGTTCACAGCCCTAAGACGTGGGATAGAACTGTCGGGCCCAGTGCCGGAACTGCCCGATCGCCTGCTCGTCGGAGGCGAGGCTCGGGTGGGGCCGGTACCGCTTGTGAGCCCAGATCCTGATGTCTTCGCATGCGTACTTGACGGCGGAGCCCAGCAGGATCCATGCCGCGGCCCGGGACGCAGCAGTCCGCAGCAGGGGACTTGTCCCACCGGGCAGCCTGGAGGTATCGGTGACGGCGGCCGTGGTCGCGAAACGCAGGACGGTCCGGGTGGGGCCGATGGGGGTGGGCAGCGTCCACAGGTATGTGGTCAGACCCAGGCGGTCCACGACGACCTCGGTGGTATGCAGGCCCAGTCCGGCCAGGGTGATCGTCTGGTGGGCCAGGATGCCGTCCAGCCTGGGCAGAAGACGTCCCTTTGCGGGATGGATGCGCACGCGGAGACGCATCAGCGGGCCATCCGCCTCGGGGGGTGCCACCGGCCGCATGCTCAACCCGTGCAGTTCGGAGGCATGACGGCAATCGAAGGAATTTTCGAAAATGTCCTGGACGTGCGCGACCACCTCACGCTTCCACAGCGCCGTCGGTCTCGCCCAGTCCGGCAAGACAGGCGGCTCCCACGAGGGCTCCACGCCGGCGGGCCCGTGCCAGACCAGCAGGAGCCCGTTGACCTCCCGTAGCGGCAGGTGACCGAGCCGGGCACGCGGCGGCGAGCCGCTGGGGGACGAGACACATTCCCCATCAGGGGCGAAGCCGAGCCGATGGAAGGGGCACACGAGCAGTCGGCCGACGACCTTGCCGCCGTGACCGAGGTGGGCGCCCAGATGCGGACAGTGGGCTTCCACTGCTCGCGCGACCCCGTCAGGGGTCCGGTAGAGGACACGGTCCTGGTCCATGAGGCGGCGTGTCACCACGCCACCCCGAGGCAGTTCATGAGAGAGAGCCAGACAGAACCAACCGATCGGGAAGGGCGGAGCAGCCCCGCGATCTCCCTGATCGTGGGCCGTGGCCCTCGATGAGCGTCCGGCACCAACAGGTGCAAAAGGTCCGATAGCGGTCACAAAGTGTACGTAATCAGACATGAAGGGTTGCTGCAAGGCGCCCCGTCTTCGCGCTGGGTAATCCGACAACCCCTCTGGGGCGTCGGCCCGTTGAACGGGTGGGCCGAATGTCCGATATTGCATTCAATGCCTATAATGGGATGGTGCGATGGCCGCAACGCCGACGTTCGGGCGCCGGGCTGCAGGGTCGCCGTTCGTGTGCCGCCCATACGCGCGACGCCGCTCCGAACCTCGAAACCCTGGAGTTGCACCGTGGCCTCTTCTGCGAATCACCGAACGACTCCCGGCTCAGCACCGCCGGCCGCCGCCTGCCCTTCCGTGGCACGGGCCTACCCCTTCAGCGAGCCGCATCGGCTCGACCTGGATCGGCAGTACACAAAGCTCCAGGAAACCGAGCCCGTGTGCAGGGTCCAAATGCCCTACGGGGAGCAGTCCTGGCTCGCGGTCGGTTACCAGGACGTACGGACAGTCCTGGCCGATCCGCGGTTCAGCCTGGCCGCCGGCCGAGGTCGCGACGAGCCGCGCATCCGGCCACGGCAGTTGAGCGACGAGCGCAGTCTCATGGGAATGGACCCGCCCGAACTGACCCGGTTGCGAAGGCTGGTCGCTCGCGCCTTCACTCCTCGCCGGGTGCAGCAGCTCCGACCGGGCATCCAGAAGATCGCCGATGACATCGTCGGTCACATGACCGAGTGCGGCCCGCCCGCTGATCTCGTCGAGGACTTCTCACTGCCCTTCTCCATCGCCGTCATCTGTGAACTCCTCGGCGTGCCCTACGAGGACCGCCACAACTTCAGGACCTGGGCCGAGGCTTTCGTTACCGCCTCATGCCTGTCCGAGAAGGAGACCTGGGAGCGCATCGCACGCCTCGTCGACTACATGGCCGCACTGATCGCCGAGCGGCGCGAAAGACCCGCCGACGATCTCCTGAGCGCCATGATTCAGGCTCGTGATCACCACGATCGCCTCACGGAGGGCGAACTCCTCCACCTTGCCGTGGTCCTGCTGGTCGCCGGCTACGAGACGCTTGCCAACCAGATCCCCGACTCGTTCTACGTTCTGCTCACCCATCCCGACCAACTCACGCTTCTGAGGGAACGTCCTGAGCGCGTGCCGTGCGCTGTCGACGAACTCCTCAGGTACATCCCCAGCGGAAACGCGGGCGCGCTCTTCCCCCGCTACGCGACCGAGGACGTCGTCCTGGGCGACTGCACCGTGAAGGCCGGTGACCCGGTCCTGTTCTCCCTGCACGCCGCCAACCGCGACCCCAGAGTCTTCCCCGATCCGCACACGCTGGACCTCACCCGCACACCCAACCCCCACCTCGGCTTCGGCCACGGCCCGCACACGTGTCTCGGCGCCCACTTGGCAAGGGCGGAGATGGAGATCGCGCTGGACACCCTGCTGAGCCGATTCCTCACGCTGAGGATGGAGCCGGACGCTGACGCTGTGGAATGGAAGAAAGGCATGGTGCTGCGGGGCCCTTCCCGCATGCCTGTCGCCTGGTGAACCGCCCGGCCACCGAGCCCGGCTCGTCTACTGGTCGTCGGCGGCGGTGCGTTGGCGGTGTCGGGCGCGCACGGCGTCCAGGGACAGCACCGGGGCCCCGGCGAGGACCAGGGGGATCCAGGCCATCAAGTAGGCGAGGTCGTTGCCGTAGTAATAGGGGCTGACGGCCCAGCTCACGGTCAGCCACAGGCTCAGCGAGATCAGCACGCCGCCGAGTGCGGCGAGGCGGGCCAGCAGACCGAGGAGGGTGCCGATGCCGACGGCGAGTTCGCCGAAGGCGATGGCGTAGCCGAAGCCGACGGGCATCTTCAGCGCCAGGTCGACCAGGGCCGGGATCGCTGACGTGTTGCGCACGCTGTGCATCAGGTCACCGACGGAGCCGGGGCCCGATGCACGCATGAAGCGGCTGTCAGTGAGCTTGTTCAGACCCGCGTAGATCAAAGTGACGCCCAGGAAGACGCGCAGGGGAAGCAGCGCGTAGCGGGTGACGGTGTCCGTCCACGCGCCGCCCTCGCCGGCCTCGGAACCCATCGTGCCGGCCAGGGATCGCAGTCGTTGCCTCACGTCACTATGACCTCGGCGACCATGAAGGGATGGAAGCAGCAGTGGTAACTGTACGTTCCCGGCGCATCGAACCGGACGCTGTAGGAGTCTCCCTGGTTCAACCTGCCCGAGTGCAGTGGACCGCGACCGTTGCTCTTCACCGAGTGCGGAGCCGAGTCGTAGTTGGTCCATGTGACCGTGGTGCCCCGGCTGACGGTGAGCGTCGACGGCGAGAAGGCCAGGTTGGCTATGCTCACCTTCTGCGCAGCGGACGGGGCCTTCAGGGTGCTGGCGGAGAAGGCGGACGCCGCCGCGGCCACTGTCGAGTGCGTCTGCCGACCGCCGGTCTGCCCGGCGGTGTCACTCCCGTATCCGGCTCCGAGCGTGGAAACGACCCCCACCGCTGCAGCGGCCACCAGCAATCCGGTGATGGGGCGTCTGCGTGACTTGCCTGGTGCGTTCTCGTGCGAACGATAAGCCATGATATCGACCCAATTTCTCAAGTGCGCGGATCCTCATGCGACCCGCCAGATGCGGGTCGCGCATCCAGACATTTCCCATCGTACTGGGTCAACCGCTCCGCCCGCACCCGCTGACCGGGACCGGCCCGAAAGCCCGTCGCACAGGGTGAGACCGAGTTGGTCTCCGCTCCCGGGCCCGTCGCCGCCCTGATGTGGACGTGCATCCACTCCCGCCAGCACCTGTTCTACGCCGGCGGCAAAGGCTGCCGACGACTTCTTTCCCCGGCCGCCGGTCAGGCCAGCCGATGACCCCGGGCAGCCTCCAGGTCCGCCGGCGCGGGATCTGCACGTCGAGTGGGCACGATCACCTCATGAATCAGTGTTCGGTGACCCTAGACAAGATCACTTCGGAGGATTGGCCGGCCGTTCACTCGTGGGCGTGTCTGGCGGAGGCTTGTCGCTATCAGACGTGGGGGCCGAACACGGAGGCCGAGACGCGGGACTTCGTGGAAGGCGCGGTCAAGGCCTGGTCGGACAACCCTCAGCGCCGGTTTTCCTATGTGGCCCGCCTGGGCCGGGATGTGGTGGGCATGGGGGAACTGCGTGTTCGCAGTGGCAGCCAGCGCCAGGCCGAGATCTCCTACATCGTGCATCCGCGCTTCTGGGGTCGGGGCATCGGGACGGAGATCGGGCGGCAGCTTCTCGCCTGTGGGTTCGGCCGGTTGGGGCTGCATCGGATCTATGGAACGTGTGACCCGCGGAATCTCGGTTCCGCCCGGGTGCTGGCCAAGCTCGGCATGACGTATGAGGGACACCTGCGTCACACGCAGCTGATCCGCGACGGCTGGCGAGACTCCTTGATCTTCAGCCTCCTCGAAGAGGAATGGCCGCGCACTTGAGCACGTCCAGGTCGTGTTCGATCACCACCACGGTGTTGCCGGCGTCGACGAGGCGGTCGAACAGGGCCGGCAGCTTGCCCAGATCACCTGGCACTCCGGGCAGACACCCGCCGAGTTGCAGCTGAACAGGCCGGGGTGGGTGCTGCCGCCGCCCGGGCCAGGCAGGCCGACCTCGCCTGGCCCGACGGACCCGCAGGGACCAGAGCCGTTTGCGAAAGAGACGAGCGAGGCTTCCTTTCGCGTCGGGCCGACGGCGGCTAGGGTTCAGGCGCAGCGAGTCGTCCCCCGAGGAGCTGAGACATGGTCGGTTTTCCGAGCGCGCGTTGACGTTGTGGGCCGTGAGCGGCCTGTCATCGCGTGCTGCCCTTGATGTCGCGGCACGGCGAGCCTTTCCCCGCCTGAACCGCCGGTGCATCTTTCAGGTGCCCGGTGGCGGGCCTCGTTGTCGGCGACACAAGGGATTCCCATGCCGCCCGCTTCCTCCGCCGCATCCGATTCCGGTCGGCCTGTTCCGTCAAACCTGTGGCGGGACGTCGACTTCCGCAGACTCTGGACGGGTCAGACAGCGTCCCAACTCGGTGAACACGCGAGTCTGGTGGTTCTGCCGCTCTTCGCCGTCCTGACACTCCACGCCGACGCCGGCCGGCTGGGCGTCCTGCGTGCGGTGGGGCAGGCGCCGATCCTGTTGCTCTCGCTCTTCGTCGGCGCGTGGGTGGACAGGTTGCGAACCCGCACCACGATGGTGCTCACGGACGCCGGTCGGGCCTTGGCGCTGGGCGCTGTCGCCCTGGCCGGCCTCTTCGGCCGACTCGGCCTGCCCGGCCTGCTCGCGCTCGCCTTCGCCGTCGGGGCCCTGTCCGTGTTCTTCGACGTGGCATACCAGGTGTCCCTCGTACGGCTGGTGGATCGAGACCAACTGGTGCGAGGCAACAGCGCGCTGGAGAGCAGCCGGTCCGCGGCCCAGATCGGCGGTCCCGCTCTCGGCGGTGCGTTGGTGTCCCTGCTGTCGGCGCCGATTGCCGCCGCCTCCAGCGCGCTGTTGTTCGCGCTGTCGTTCCTGTCGATCCGGCGGATCCGCCGTGCCGAATCGATCCCGGAGCGCCCGGAACACCCCCCTCGGGTCTGGCAGCGGATTCATGAGGGCCTGCGTTTCGTCGCCGGCGATACCACGCTTCGGACCGTGTGCCTGGCCTCGGCCGCCTTCCAGTTCTCCTTCGCGGGCATGATGACCGTCTATCTGTCCTTCCTGCCACGGGAACTGCACCTGTCGGGCACCGTCGTGGGGCTGGCGCTCGCGGCACCGGGGCCGGGTGCGTTTCTGGGCTCCCTGCTGGCCGCCCGCCTGCCAAGCCGGTTCGGTTACGGCGCGGTGCTCGTGTGTGCGGCGGCGCTCGGCGACGGCGTGTTCCTGTGTGTGCCCGCGCTGCACGGCTCCTCCGCGGTGACGGTTCCCGTGCTCCTTGCGGTCGGCTTGGTGTTCGGGTTCGGTGGCCAGTTGGTGAATGTCACGGTCATGGCCGTCCGCCAGGCCGTCACCCCGGACGCGATGCAGGGCCGCGCCGCCGCGACGATCACGTTCGTCGGCATGGGGCTGACCCCGCTCGGTTCTCTGGCCGGCGGATTTTTCGCGGAGGAGTGGGGACTGCGCACCGGACTGCTGGTGACGGCCGCAGGCATGATGCTGTCCCCGGTGGTGATGGCTCTCTCACCGCTCGCACGCCTGGGACGGGAGCTCCCCGCCCCGCATGACGCGCCGCCGACGGCCGCCCGTGCTGAGGCCCACGGGGACGGCCGTCCGCGACAGCGGTGAGGCCTTTGACGCAGCCGAGAGCGCGGCGGCGTGAGCTCGGCGAGCAGGACCTCGTGCAGCCGCTCCCCCACGCGGCCTTGTTCCGGTCCCGCTACACCGGGCGGACCTGATCGCCGGTCTTCTGCCGGAGTGCGGCTTCCAGCCGGTCCCGGGCTTCGGTCTGGGCGGCGATCCGTTCGTTGAGGATCGCCAGCCGTTCGCGCGCGACCCGCAGGCCCATGTTCGAGGGAGGTGCGGCGGCGACATCGCCGTCCAGGCACGGCAGGAACACGCGCACGTCGTCCAGGGTGAGCCCGGCGGCCAGCAGATAGCGGATGTTACGGACCCGTACCACCGCCCGCTCGTCGTAGACGCGGTAGCCGTTGGAGGCCCGTTCGGAGGAGATCAGCCCGGCCTGCTCGTAGTGCCGCAGCGCACGAGCGGTCGTACCGGTTGCCTCGGCCAGCTCACCGATCCGCACCCGTTCCACCTCCCGGCCCACTCCTATCACGCCACGACCGCTCCGCCGTCGACCGGGAGTATCACTCCGGTGACGAACGATGCGGCCGGTGCGGCAAGTTGGGTGATCGCCCAGGCCACTTCCTCGGGGCGGCCGATCCGGCCCAGCGGGGTGTGCGCCAACTGCCATTCCCGCACCGCGGCCATCCGCTCCGGCGTCAGGCCCTGGTGCTCACCGATGGGGGTGTCGATCGCGCCGGGGGCGACCGCCACCACCCGGATCCCGCGGGGCGCCAGCTCGACCGCCCAACTGCGGGTCAGCAGTTCGAGGGCCGTCTTGGTCGCCGCGTAGACCGAACTGCCGGGCCAGGCCCGCTGCCCCACCGACGTACTGACGTTGACGATCACTCCGCCCGACGACTCCAGCAGCGGTAGCGCCGCCTGCGCCAGCAGGACCGGAGCGACGAGGTTGGTGGCGAGCTGAGCCGTGATCATCTGCGGCGTCAGCGTGCCGAGGGCGCCGCTGCGCACGATGCCGGCGTTGTTGACCAGCACGTCCAGTCGGCCATGTGTCTCCAGTACGGCCTGGACGATCCGCTCGGGCTCGCCCTCGTCGGTGATGTCGGCGGCCAGCGCTGTGATCCGGTCGTGCCCGGCTGCGGTCTCCAGGAGCGGTTCGGTGCGCCGTCCGATCGCGATCACATGGGCACCCTGGTCGGCGAAGGCACGGGCGGTTGCCCGGCCGATGCCGGTGCCCGCTCCGGTGACGACGACGATCCTGCTGCTCTGCGGTGGGGTGGCGTTCATGCCGTGATCGTCCAACCTTGCCGCCGGTGGCAAGGTCAATGTCTCGTCGAAGAACAGCCGGCTCGTGCGCGTCGCTCTCCGCACACCGACAGCTCGGTCCAGGTGTGCGGCCTGCGTTTTGGGTGAGTGCGGGGCGTAACCGGTCGGGGTGCCGCGGAGGCTTGGAGCGTGTCACGTCCACCGGGCCGGCTGATCGTCGGCATTCGGCACGGGTTCCCCTCTGATCCAGTCCCAGTTGGTGATCGTGGTGCACATCAGCCGGGCCGCGATGGACAGGTGGTTGTCGGCGCCCCGGTAGAGGGTGACCGTCCGACGGCAGTCGGGGCTGTCGACGGGGATCCAGGCGACGGGGGCACGTGTGAAGCTGCGGCGGGCCAGGTCGGGAGCGAGGCCGATGCCCAGTCCCGCGCTGATCAGGTCGGCGATGGCGCTGGGTTCGTCGCTCTGGCAGACGATCTTCGGGGTGAGGCCTCGTGCGGCGAAGAGCCGGTCGAGCAGCCGGCGTAGCCAGTGTCCCTCGCGGGCGGTGACGAAGGGCTGGTCGGCGAGTTCGTCGATGGTCACGGACGTGCGGCCCGCCAGCGGATGGTCGAGTGGCGTGCCCACCCCCACCGGCTCGTCGAACAGGTGCACCGACTCCAGTCCCTCGGCCTGGAGCGGCTGCGAGGCGACGCACAGATCGACCTCTTGGGCGCGCAGGCGGCGGGCCATGTCTTCGGGCGGCGACCAGTGGAGCTCGATCTCGACGGCGGGATGCGCACGCTTGTAGGCCGCCAGCGGCCCGGTGAGGGTGAGGAAGGTTTCCGACGCCAGTCTCACGGTGCCCAGACCCTCGCTGGTGGCTTCGGCGACGGCGCGCCGTCCCGCGTCCAGCTCGCCCAGGGCACGTTCGACGTGATCGCGGAAGAGCTTGCCGCTGTCGTTCAGCCGGAGGCGGCCGCCCCGATCGAACAGCGGTACGCCCAGCTCGCCCTCCAATCGGGCGATGGTCCGGCTCAGTGACGGCTGGGCGACGTGCAACTCCTCGGCGGCCCGGCTGAGGTGCTCCAGCCGTGCCACCACCAGGAACTGCCTGAGCGAGTTCAGCTCCATCATGTCTCCGGCTACATAACGCCATAGCAATATTCGTCTTAGACAAGATAACTCCCCAGTCATAGCGTCGAGTTCATGAGAGGCCGGGATTTCCACCGCGAAGGGGCGGTCGACGCAGCGATGACTACACAACGCGAGGCGGACGAAGCCAGGATCCGCCGGCACATCCACAAGCTCGTCGAAGGAATCCAGGGCAAGGACCTCGACGGCCTGCGGCGGCTCTACGCAACGGACATCGTGTCCTTCGACGTCCAGCCGCCCCTCCAGCACGTGGGGGTCGAGGCCAAACTCGGGAACTGGGCGCCGGTGTTCACGTCCTTCGAGACCGTCACCTACGAGGTTCGCGACCTGACGCTCACCGTGGGCGACGACGTGGCGTTCGGGCACGCCTTCGCTCGTCTCGGGGGCACGCTCAAGGACGGGCCTGCCGTCAGCGGTATGTGGGTCAGGGTCACGTACTGCCTCCGGAAGATCGACTGCGCTTGGTTGATCGTGCACGACCAGGTCTCGGTGCCGCTCGACGTCTCGAGCGGCACCGGAGTGGTCGACCTCGAGCCCTGAAGGTGTCCATCAGCCTCGAGATCCAGGCCGTCCTCCAGAAGTGACCCGGACGGACAGCCCGCGGGGCCACGGGCCTCGTCCGGCACGGCCCGAGAGGTCCCCCGAGACGGCGGTTTCCGAGTTCTCCCCGACAGGCACAGGTTCGTCGAGGTTGACGGCGTACAGGTCTCAAACGGCGAGTGAGGAGGGTGACGCATGGTCACCGTCGACAGATTCCGTCGGGCCGTGTCGGCCCGATCCGATGCCGCGCATCGAAAGCGGGCCTCTGGATGGTTGTTACGGGCGGTCGTCAGCGCGCACACGGTCGCGATCTTCGGTCAACCGGTGTTCGCCGGCGTCTATCTGAGCGGTGACTACGACGCCCTGCGCTGGCACGCGGCCGGCGCCAACGTCGTCACCTCCATCGGCTACGTTCAGTTGATCGCGGCGATCGCGGTCTGGGTCCGGTTGCGCCAGGTCTGGCCGTTCGCCGCCACGCTCGCGTTGGTGGCGGCCGAGACGGTGCAGTACTTCGCCGGAATGGACGGAGCGCTGTGGCTGCACCTCCCCCTGGGCGTGCTGACCATCGTCGCGCTCGGCGTGCTGTTCATCGCCGTGTGGCGGCAGTCCGCCCTGCGACCGGCCCCGGGCACGGCGTCGGTCCCGCGCAAGGAGAACGTCAATGTCTGAGACCCGTGGACTCGGCAGGCGCCAGGTCCTCGGCATCGGCGGAGCGCTCGGGCTGACGGCGGTCACCGGGCTGACGACCGCGGCGCGCCAGGCGCGCCGCCCGGCGTCCACCGGCGGCGAGTTGCGCAGCGGTGTACCGCTGCCGCCCGCGTTCCGGGTGCCGTTGCCGCTGCCCTCCGTCCTGAAGCCCGTCAGAACCTCGGGCGGCGTCGACCGCTACGAGATCACCCAGCGCGAGGTGCCCGTGGAGATCCTGCCCGGCGTCAAGACGCCGATGTGGACCTACGGTGGAACGTTCCCGGGCCCGACGATCGAGGCGCGCCGCGGCCGCCCGGTCACCGTGACGCATCGCAACGAACTGCCCGTGCCGACTGTCGTGCATCTGCACGGCGGACGGACCCCGGCCGCCTCCGACGGCTACCCGACCGACCTCGTCCTGCCGAAGAACTGGGAAGACCCCTCCACCCCCATGGTGCACGGCGCCCATGACATGAGCGGCATGGACGGCACGCAGGGGATGCAGGGCATGAACGGGATGCGTGATCCGAAGGCCGTGGTGACCAGGCTGACGCGGGACTACACGTTCCCGATGGACCAGCGGCCGACGCTGCTCTGGTACCACGACCACCGGATGGACTTCACCGCCCCCGCGATCTGGCGCGGCCTCGCCGGGCTGCACATCGTCCGCGACGACGCCGAGGACTCTCTCGGCCTGCCGTCCGGGCCGCGCGAACTGCCGCTCATGATCGCCGACCGCGCGTTCGACGACCACGGCAACCTGCACTACCCCTCCCTCGACCCGAACCTGCGCACACGGCCGGGTGTCGAGCAGGCCTACCTCGCCGGAGTCCTCGGCGACGTGATCCTGGTCAACGGCGCCCCGTGGCCCGTGCACGAGGTCGACGCCGCCCGCTACCGACTGCGCATCCTGAACGCCTCCAACGCCCGCCACTACGACCTCGAAGCGGTCACCGACGACGGACGCCGCCTCGACCTCGTCCAGGTCGGCGCCGACCAGGGCCTGCTCGCCGCGCCGGTCACCCATCGCTCCCTGCCGATCGCCCCGGCCGAACGCCACGACGTGATCGTCGACTTCGCGGGCGTCCCGGTCGGCGGCCGCGTCAGGATCGTCAACCGGCTGGGCTCCGGCCGCGCCCGCGACGTCATGGCCTTCCAGGTGGCGCGCAGGACCACCGACCACAGCCGCATCCCCGGCACCCTCTCCCGCGACCTGCCGACCTGGCGCCGGTCGGACGCCGCGCGCATACGCGACTTCTCCTTCCGCGCCGGACGCATGCACGGCGGCCACGGGTGGCTGATCGGCGGGCTCCCGTTCGACCCCGCCCGTTCCGACGTCACCACCCGGCTCGGCGACGTCGAGGTGTGGCGGCTGATCGCGGACGTCCACCACCCGGTCCACCTTCACCTGGTCGGGTTCCGGGTGCTGTCGCGCAGCGGAAGGAAGCCGCTCCCCCACGACGCGGGCCTCAAGGACACCGTCTCGCTCCGCCCGGGCGAGTCGGTGGAGATCATCACCCGCTTCGACGGCTACCGCGGCCGCTACCTCTTCCACTGCCACAACGCCGAGCACGAGGACATGGGCATGATGGCCAACCTCGAGATCGTCTGACCCCTCGCCGACGCGAATCCGGCCGACCGCAGCAGTCCCCGCCTGTCCTGGCGCAGCGGCGACCTGGTGTGCTCCAGGTGGACGCGGATCGGCTCACCCGGCCGCGCCCGGTCAGGCCGGCCCGGACCACTCAGGACGGGCTCGGGTGCTCCGGCTCCCCGCCGTCGGGGTCGAACACCTTGGTGAACGTGGCTCCGCACCGGCAGCGCGAGTGCTCGACCAGTTCGCCTTCTTCCGACACGCTCAGCCCCTGACTGAGTCGCACATGCACATGATCACCCATGAGGGAGCTGCTTTCCTTGACGCCCGTCGCTCGCCTCATGGTGGGGGCCCGCCGCTCCCGTCGGCAATGCCGCAGCTCACACAGTTCACGAGTGAGACCACTCCGCTTCATCGCGTGGGCTGGCCTGACCACCGCGCCGTGGAGACCCCGGTCTCCTGCTGACGCCGGGCCCGCCGTCGCAGCGGCACCGCGACGGCCGCGCACTGCACGGCCATGGCGAGCGCCAGCGCCAGGCAGACGCCGGGCAGGCCGAGGCCGGACAGGGCGTAGGCCAGGGGCAGTTGGACGGCGGCGCCGAGCAGGGTGACCCGCAGCAGCGCGGGCGCTCCCCCGCTGCCCTCGAAGACCCCGCCGAGTGCGATGAAGCAGGCCATCAACAGCAGGTAGGGGCCGGCGCAGCGCAGGAACAGCACGCCCTGGTGGGCGACGTCGGGTCCGGCACCGAACGCGGCCATGATCCAGGGTGCGGCGGCGGCGAACAGGGCGGTGGCCGCGAGCCCCAGCGTCCCGGAGACCCGTACCGCCTGCCGGCCGATGTCCCGCTGTGCGTCCTCGCCCGCGCCCCGGGTGTGCGCGGTGTGGATCGCCGCGGCCTGCCGTACCGCGTAGAAGGCCATGGTGGCCACGTACATCACCTTGTAGGCGATGGCGTAGGCGGCCACCGCGGTCACGCCGAGCCGGGCGACGATCGCCACCAGCACGAGCGCCCCGCCCTGCCGCACGGTGAAGTCGGCGGACATGGGCAGCCCGGTGGTGAGGGTGCTGTGCAGGGCGGTGCGCAGCGGGTGGGCGGCGTCCGCCCGGGCGGCCGTGCGCAGCAGCGCGTTGCGGCGCAGCGCGCGCAGGCCCACCGCGAGGGCCGCACAACGGCACAGGACGGTGGACGCGGCGGCGCCCCGCACGCCGTAGAGGTGGATGAGGAAGGGGTCGCACAGCAGGATCAGCCCGTTGCCCAGGAGCGCGAGCCGTAAGGGTGTGCGCGTGTCGCCGGTGCCCTTGAGGATGCCGTCGAGGAGCTGCTGGGCGAAGAAGACGGCCGTGCCGGGCAGGGAGATCGCGAAGTAGGCGGTGGCCAGCCGCAGGGGCGCCGGGTCGGCGCTGCCGAGGACCAGCCGGGCCAGGGGGCCGCGCACCAGGAATCCGCCCACCGCGACGACCGGTGTGACCAGCCCGTACAGGGCCCAACCGCCCCGTACGGCGGCCCGTACCGCACCGGGGTCGCGCGCGCCCCGGGCGTGCGCGACCAGCACGGTCGTGCCGGAGGCGAAGATCAGCGCGACACCGAGCAGAACGTTCTCGGTGTTGGTGGCGACAGCCACGGCTGCGACGGCGGGGCCTCCGAGCCGGGAGACCCAGACGGTGTTGACGATGCCGGACACGACCGAGGCGAGGAGCGAGAAGTAGACGGGGTGGGCGAGCGATATGAGCTGCCTGCGGTGGGGGTTCACATCCGGCCTCCTTGACGTCCTCGTTCGCAATACCTCGAAACGAGATAACTCGGTTAGAGGTAGCATGGCGTTCGGGACGCCCGCAAGGAGGAGAGCGCGTGCTGGAGTTGTCGATCCTCGGCTTCCTCGCCGAGGCACCGCTGCACGGTTACGAGCTGAAGGAGCGCATCAAGGCGCTGAGCGGGCACGTCCGCCCGGTCAGCGACGGCGCGCTGTACCCGGCCATCAACCGGCTGATCGCCGCCGGGCTGCTCGACCAGCGCAGGGAAGAGGGTGGGAGCGCCGCCCCTCGCCGCGTGCTGTCCCTGACCGACAAGGGACGGGAACAACTACTGGCGCGGCTGCGCACGCCCAAGCAGGCCGAGATCACCGACCACGTCCGGTTCAACACGGTCCTGGCCTTCCTGCGGCACCTGGACGACCCCGCCGAGCAGGCCGCGGTGCTGCGCCGCCGCCTGGACTTCCTGCAGACCCCGTCGAGCTTCTTCTACCGGGAAGGTGAGCCGGTGCGCGCCGAGGAGGCCGGGGACCTCTTCCGGGAAGGCATGCTGCGCATCGCCCGGGCCACCGGGACGGCGGAGCGGGAATGGCTGCGCGAGGCCATCGACGTGCTCAGCCGAACTGCGCCCTGACGCACCGTGTCGGCACACTGCTACGGCCTCCTGCCGTGCACGAGGGCGGACCGTACGGCCTGCCGAGACGGAGCCCGCCGGTCGCCGGCGCCGGGTCAGCGGAAGTCGCTGGGGACGTAGGCGTTGGTCCAGTGTGAGTAGGCAGCGCGGTCGGCGGCGGTGAGGGCCGGGCCGGTGATGCGGTACTGCCGGTAGAAGCGGCGCCCGGCGTCGATCCGGACGCCGCTCACCTCCAATCGGGTGTTGCCCAGCACGCGGTGGCGGCCGGATGCGCAGGTCGGCTGGCAGGTGTTGATGTCCAAGGTGCCCGTTGCGGTCGCGGCCGGCCCACCCCAGTTGCTCCAGCGCAGACCACCGAGCGCGGTGTGCGAGGTCACCAGGAAGACACTCGGCCGGGCGGAAGGGTGCTGGGACAGGTCATCCAGCAGGATCGTCGTCGGCGTCGACTGCGAAGGCGCGGCCGACACGAGCACGACGGTGGCGGCGACAGCGACGGCAGAGCGCATGAGCCTCGTGTGACCTCGCATGCCTCGCCTCCCTTGAGGAACGGACAGCGGCCCTGCCGCTGCCTGGGCGCTCTTCCGGATCAGCTCAACCGCGGTGATTCCCAGGCTAAGCCGCGTGCCCGGCCGCCGCCTGTCGAACACGGAGGGCCGGCGCGTCGGTCTCACCGCGGACGAACGCGTTCCCTGTCCGCAGCCGCAGGTCGAATACCTCTTCCACGGCGCCGCCACGGCGGCCCGGGCGGTACTGCCCGCGATGCGTCAGGCCGGTGCCGGGATCCTGCTGTTCACCGCCGGCGGCGGCTCCGTGGACCCGGTGCCGATGCTCGGCAATGTCAAAGCAGAGCCGGCTCTGGTCCTGACGGTCCGGGCAGGCCCCTCTCGGCCACCTCCGGCGAGGGCCGGTTTTGCCGAATCAGCAAACGAACTCGCCCTCCGGGCCGTGCCTTCCGCATGATCGGCGTTGAGCCGACGGAACGGCGCAAGACGGCCGTCCTGACGCACGGCAGACCACCGGCTTCGGAGGAGACGCATGTCGCAGCACGTCGCGGAGATCAGCCACCGGCTGGTCTCCTCACCGGGAGGGCGGATTCACCTCGTGGAGCAGGGAACCGGGCCACTGGTGCTGCTCGTGCACGGCTTCCCGGAATCCTGGTACTCCTGGCGCCACCAACTGCCGGTTCTGGCGGCGGCGGGATACCGCGCGGTCGCCATCGACGTCCGCGGCTACGGCCGCTCCTCCAAGCCGCCCGCGCCCGATGCGTACCGGATGCTCGACCTGGTGGAGGACAACGTCGCGGTGGTGCACGCCCTGGACGAGGAGTCGGCCGTGGTCGTCGGCCACGACTGGGGCGCGACGATCGCCGCGAACTCCGCCCTGCTCAGGCCCGAGGTGTTCCGGGCGGTGGGGCTGCTGAGCGTTCCCTACACCCCGCGCGGCGGGCCCCGGCCCAGCGATGTCTTCGCCCGGATGGGCGGGGACGAGGAGTTCTACGTCTCGTACTTCCAGGAGCCGGGCCGCGCCGAGGCCGAGATCGAACCAGATGTACGCGGCTGGCTCGCGGGCTTCTACGCGGCCTTTTCCGCCGACACCATGCCCCGACCCGGCGCTCCCGACCCGCACTTCGTCAGCAGGACCGGCAAGCTGCGGGACCGGTTCCCCACCGGCCGGCTGCCTGCCTGGCTCAGCGAGGAGGACCTCGACTTCTACGCCGGGGAGTTCGAACGGACCGGCCTCACCGGAGCGCTCAACCGCTATCGGAACATGGACCGCGACTGGGAGGACCTCGCCGCCTTCGACGGCGCCCCCATCACCCAGCCATCGGTGTTCATCGGCGGCGACCTGGACGCCTCCACGACATGGCTGGCCGACGCGATCAAGGCCTACCCGGTCACGCTGCCGGGCCTGGTCTCCTCCCACCTCCTCGACGGCTGCGGCCACTGGATCCAGCAGGAACGCGCCGCCGAGGTGAACCGGCTCCTGACCGGCTGGCTCGCCACCCTGCCGGGCTGACGTCCGCACACCCCCCAGTGCCGACCGAAGACGTCAACTGCGGCGCCACCTGAAAAAGGCGCTGCCACCGCTCGAAGCGCCGGCGAGGCGCTGCTCGTTCTCATGCGGAGCGCCGCTGCGAGGGCTCGAATCCTGTGCGGGGAAACGGGGGCTCAGGAGGGTGGCGAGGGTGGCGACGCGCACCACCGTCGCCGGCGCGGCAGGCAGCGCCCGCACCGGGCGGGGCCATGGGGCGCCCCTCAGCCGGCTCCGCCGGCCCAGGGCACCGGCGTGGCACCAGGGCCGGCGCCTTTTCAGGCGCCGCTCAAGCGGCCTGCCGAGCCGTGTTGTTGCAGAAGGTGCTCGGCTTCAGCAAGTATCTCGGTCACCCGCAGGCCGAACGCGGCGTCGCAGGGGTGCGGCCGACCGGAGCGGGCGGCGGTGCACAGGGCGTCCACCGCCCGGCCGAGGGCCGGGACCACGCCGCCCGAACCGTTCGGGAGCAACGCCACCCCCGACTCTCCACGCAGTTCGACGGCCGCTCCCGCCGCCGCGGGCGGCGCGGTCAGACTCAGCGTCATCGTGCTGGACGCGCCGCCCAGGTGGTCGAGGACGACATGGACGGTGTCCGCGGGACCGGGCGCGGCGACGGCCACCCGCCGCACGTCGCCCAGCACCGGCAGCAGCACGGACAGCGCGTGCGGGCCGACGTCCCACAGGGCGCCCTTCTCCCGTCGCCACGGCGATGCCGCGAAGGGGCTGTCACCGGTGAACACCGCGCCCAGCCACTGGGCGTGCGCGGTGAACCAGCCGCCCAGTGCCGCCTGTTGTGCGATCCAGGCCTCCGGCTCGGTGTGGAAGCGGGTCGTGAAGAAGACCACCGAGGCCACGCCCGCCTCCCGCACGGCGTCGACCACGGCCCGTGCCTGCGTCACCGTCGCGGCCAGGGGCTTGTCGAGCAGCAGGTGGCGCCCCGCCCGCGCGGCTCGCAGTGCGAGTTCGGCCTGAACGTGGGGAGGCAGTGCCACGGCGACGGCGTCCACGTCGGCGAGCAGCGCGTCCACGTCGTCGTAGGCCCGTGTGCCGTGGCGGTCGGCCAGTTCCCCGGCGGCGCTCGCCCGGCGTCCCCACACGCCCACGAAGTCCAGTCGGTCGTGCCCGCTCAGGGCGGGCGCGTGGGCCGCCTGAGCCCAGGGGCCGGTACCGAGCAGCCCGATGCGCATGTCGTTGCCTCTCCACGCCGACGATCACGGTGCAACCGGCCCCAGGATCCGTCCGGTCGTGGCCGAGCCTGTCACACGTGCCGAGGACACGGCAGTTCACCCCCTGACAGGGGGTCGGTGCGGCCGGCTCGGCCTCTCCCCCGCCGGTTGGCGCCTTCCGCCAGGGGTGCCGCGCGCCGGTGCGGGTGCACCTGCGTCGTTCGAGGCACGCTGGATCGGCAGGCGTGGCGGGCCTTCCGCGCAGCGGCGCGGTGCGCCGTCTCGCTGATCGGTGGGAACGACCGACTGCGGCCTGTTCCGTACCCTGGCGGCATGCGTATGCGCCCCACTCTGAGCTGGACCCCCACCGGGGATGTGCCGCCGGGCACCACGGATCTCGAGCCGGTCGCCGAGGCACTGAGGGCCGGCGGTGTGCTGGTGCTCAGCGGGGCGGGCATCTCCACCGAGTCGGGCATCCCCGACTACCGGGGCGAGGGCGGGAGCCTGAACCGGCACACCCCGATGACCTACCAGGACTTCACCGCCGGCCCCGAGGCCCGGCGCAGGTACTGGGCACGCAGTCACCTCGGCTGGCGCACCTTCGGCCGCGCCCGCCCCAACGCCGGGCACCGGGCCGTGGCCGCGTTCGAGCGGCACGGCCTGCTCTCGGGTGTGATCACCCAGAACGTCGACGGCCTGCACCAGGCCGCCGGCAGTGGGGACGTCGTGGAACTCCACGGAAGCCTGGACCGGGTCGTCTGCCTCTCCTGCGGCGCCTACAGCCCGCGCCGTGAACTCGCCCGGCGGCTGGAGGAGGCCAATCCGGGCTTCGACCCGGTGGCCGCGGGAATCAACCCGGACGGTGACGCCGACCTCACCGACGAACAGGCCGCGGACTTCCGCGTGCTGCCCTGCACGATCTGCGGCGGCATCCTCAAGCCGGACGTGGTGTTCTTCGGTGAAGCCGTTCCGCCGCAGCGGGTCGAGCACTGCCGCAGGCTGGTCCGTGAAGCGGCCTCACTGCTGGTCCTGGGCTCCTCACTGACGGTGATGTCCGGGCTCCGGTTCGTCCGCCAGGCGGCCCAGGCCGAGAAGCCGGTGCTGATCGTCAACCGGGATCCGACGCGGGGCGACCGGCACGCCCTCACCCGGGTCGCACTCCCGCTGGGAGCGGCCCTCACCGCCGTGGCCGGCCAACTGCGCATCCCCGTCGACGACGAGGCGGTGGCCCCGGTGACGTCGTGACGGTGGTGGGGCGTCACCGCAGTCCATCCCGGCCGGGCGAACGTCACGATCACCGAGGGGCCCGGCACGCATCTCATTGATCCACGCGCCTCGTTGATCCACGCGCCGTCTCACTGATCCATCCCCCGCCTCATTCATCCACGCGGCTCGTTGATCCACCGCTGGCCGCCGAGCCGTGCTAGGGTCGTGGTGTTGCAGTTGTGGTACCCATGAACCCATGTGCGCCTGACGGGAATGTTTCTCCTTCAGGCGCATTATTTGTTTTCCGGCATCTCCGGATGGGGCCTCTGCCTAGAAGAAGGAAAAAGTCATGGCACAGGGAACCGTGAAGTGGTTCAACGCCGAAAAGGGTTTCGGCTTCATCCAGCAGGACGGCGGCGGCCCGGACGTCTTCGCGCACTACTCGAACATCGCGACCCAGGGCTTCCGTGAGCTCCAGGAGGGCCAGCGGGTCTCCTTCGACGTCACGCAGGGCCAGAAGGGCCCGCAGGCGGAGAACATCGTCCCCGCCTGATCGCCGGACGCGTATCCACTCACCGGGGTCCGCACCGTCGTGGTGCGGACCCCGGTTTGTGCTGTTTCCAGGAAGGCAGACAACCCCATGCCCCGCAGGCCCCAGAAGCCGAACCGGCGTATCTCGTCACCCCCGCCGTCCGCGTCGTCGCCGAAGGAATTCCGGCTGCCGGAAAGCACGACACCCGCACTTCCCGCCGTCGAGGACTTCGCCGGTCTGGACATGCCCGCGGGGCTGCTGAAGGCCCTCACCGCACAAGGCGTGACCACGCCCTTCCCCATTCAGGCCGCCACGCTGCCCAACTCCCTGACCGGCCGTGACGTGCTGGGACGGGGACGCACCGGCTCCGGCAAGACCCTCGCGTTCGGGCTGGCGCTCCTGGCCCGCACGGCCGGACTGCGCGCGCAGCCCAAGGCACCCCTTGCCCTCGTGCTGGTGCCCACCCGCGAACTCGCCCAGCAGGTGACGGACGCGCTGACCCCCTACGCGACGGCGGTGAACCTCCGGCTGGCCACCGTGGTCGGCGGGCTGTCCATCACCAAGCAGGCCGGTGAGCTCCGGCGCGGCACCGAGGTCCTCGTGGCGACTCCCGGCCGGCTCGGCGACCTCGTGGAACGCGGGGACTGCGTGCTCGACGAGGTACGCATCACAGTGCTCGACGAAGCCGACCAGATGACCGACATGGGCTTCCTGCCGCAGATCACCAAGCTGATCCAGCAGGTACGGCCGGACGGACAGCGCATGCTGTTCTCGGCCACCCTGGACCGCAATATCGACCGCCTGGTGCAACGGTTCCTGACCGACCCCGTGGTGCACTGCGTGGACCCGTCCGCGGGAGCGGTGACCACCATGGAGCACCACGTCCTCCACGTCCAGGACGAGACCGACAAGAAGGCCGTCACCACGCGCATCGCAGCCCGTGACGGCCGGGTCATCCTCTTCCTGGACACCAAGAGGTCCGCCGACCGGCTCGCCAAGCGGCTGCTGGCCGTCGGTGTCCGCGCGGCGGCACTGCACGGGGGCCGCTCCCAGCCGCAGCGCAACCGCACCCTGGAACAGTTCAGGAGCGGCCAGGTCACCGCGCTCGTGGCGACGAACGTCGCGGCCCGGGGCATACACATCGACGACCTCGACCTCGTCGTGAACGTCGATCCCCCCGCCGACCACAAGGACTACCTCCACCGGGGCGGCCGCACGGCCCGCGCCGGCGGCTCCGGCAGCGTGGTCACCCTGGTTCTGCCCGCCCAGAAACGGGACGTCACCCGGCTGATGTCGGAGGCGGGCATCCGCCCGCGGACGGCCCGCATCACATCGAGCGACGCGGAACTGGCCACCCTCACCGGCGCGCGGGAGCCTTCCGGCGTGCCCGTCGTCATCGAGGTCCCCCAGCCCACGGCGCCGACGGCGTCCCGTCCGGACCGGCAGAACGGCACCAGGCCCGGCCGGCCGTCCGGCCGCCGCCGGCGCAGAAACGGCGACGGGACTCAAGCGGCGACAGGTGCTGCCACCAGGTCGGGGAGCCGCGGCTCCGACCGCCGGGCCGCGGCCGACCCGAGGGCGTCCGGTGGCACTCCGGCAACCGGCGGACGCGGTTCCGGCCGCCGGGCGGAACCGGGCGCGGCCACGGGCGGCACCGCCGGAACGGGCGGCCGCAACGGGGGCCGCCAGTCCGCTTCGCGCAAGGACCGGCCGCATCCCCGGTGAGAAAAGCGGCAGCCCGGAGCACACCTAGCCCGTCGCGGCCAGCCTGCGCAGGGTTCGGGCCGAGGGGGATCCGGGATCGGCCGTGATCAGGACGACCTCCTGGTCGTCCTCGGGGACGAGGAGAACGTCGCAGTTCAGCCGAAGGCTGCCTGCCGTCGGGTGGTCGAGGACCTTGATGCGGTGGCCGGGTGCGTGGACCGGGTGCATCTCCCAGAGCCGGCGGAACTCCTCGCTGCCGGTGCGCAGTTCGGTCAGCAGGGCGGCGAGCCGCGCATCGTGCGGGTAACGGTCGGCGGCCCGGCGCAGCCGTGCCACCACGATGTGCCCGAACTCCTCGGAGCTGGAACTCTCGTACATCCGCCCTTCGCCGAGGAACCGGCGCCGGGCCAGGTTGGTCGTCCCCTGCCCGAGGTCGCCGCCCAGCAGGGCCTGGGCCAGCGGGTTCCAGGCGACGACGCCGTAGGCCGCGTCGGTGACGATCGCACCGGTTTCCGGCAGGCGCCGCAACATCCGGGCCACGTGCGGGCGTACGCGCCGTACGGCGCCGGTGGCGGGCGGCGGCGCACTCGTTCCGGCCAGACGGAACAGATGGCTGCGCTCGGCCGGCGTCAGGCGGAGGGCCTGGGCCAGCGAGTCCAGGATGCGGGGCGACGGACGGGGGCCGCGGGCCTGCTCGAGACGCACGTAGTAGTCGACGGACATGTGGGCCAGTTCGGCCACCTCTTCGCGGCGCAGGCCCGGGGTGCGGCGCGGGGCGCCCGCGGGCATGCCGAGGTCGTGCGGACGCAGGGCCGTGCGGCGGTCCCGCAGGAATCGGGCCAGTTCCAGGCGCGCCATGCCGCCTCACCTCTTCTCGCTGCCTGGTACAGGTTGTCCCTGGCAGGGTGGTCGCCGCCGGGGGACCGTTGCTGTCATGAACGATCGCACAGCACTGGTCACGGGTGCCAACAAGGGCATCGGCAAGCACATCGCCCGCCTGCTCGCCGCGGAGGGCTTCGGTGTGTACGTGGGATCCCGCGACGCCGGGCGCGGGCGGCGGGCCGCCGAGGAGATCGGCGGCGCAGCCCGTCCGTTGGTCCTGGATGTGACGGACCCGGACGGCATCGCCGCAGCCGCGCAGCAGGTGGACCGGCTCGACGTGCTCGTCAACAACGCGGGCATCTCGCTCTCGCTCGCCCCGCCGACCGAAACCGGCGCGGACGACTTCCGGCGCACGTACGAGACGAACGTGTTCGGGGTCGCCGCTGTCACCAACGCTTTCCTGCCCGCCCTGCGCCGCTCTCCGCACCCCCGGATCGTCAACGTCTCCAGCGGGACCGGATCACTGACCTGGAGCACGAACCCGAACCCGCAGTTCGCGCCCGGCAGCGGCGGTGCGGCCGCGTACCGGTCGTCGAAGGCCGCCCTCAACGCCCTCACCGTCCTGTACGCCCAGACGCTGGCCCAGGAGGGCTTCAAGGTCAACGCGCTCGCCCCGGGCCTGCGGGCCACCGACCTCAACGCCCGGGCGGCAGCGGAGGGCGGGGACCCGGCGGAGGCCGCCCAGGGGGCCGTATGGCTGGCGCTTCTGCCGGACGACGGGCCGACCGGCGCGTTCTTCTCCTGGGACGGGACACCTGTGCCGTGGTGAACGCCGGCCGGCCGGTGGGCGCGGGTCAGGGAAGGGTGAGGATGCGGGGGCCCTGGTCGGTGATGGCGACCGTGTGCTCGATGTGGGCGGCCCGGCTGCCGTCGGTGGTGCGCAGGGTCCAGCCGTCGATGTCGGTGCGGTAGGTGTCCCGGCCGCCGGCCATGAACATGGGTTCGATGGCGAGGACCAGGCCGTGGCGGAGGGGGAAACCGCGGCCGGGACGGCCCCGGTTCGGGAGGTGGGGGTCCTCGTGCATGCGGCGGCCGATGCCGTGGCCGCCGAAGTCGGCGGGCATCCCGCAGCGGGCCTTGCGGGCGGCGGTGTCGATGGCGTGCGAGATGTCGCCGATACGGCCGCCCACTTGGGCGGCGGCGATGCCGGCATCGAGGGCGTTCCGGGTGGCGTCGATCAGATCGAGATCGGCGGGGCGCGGTGTTCCGACGGTGAAGGTGATGGCGGCGTCGCCGGTCCAGCCGTCGAGTTGGGCGCCGCAGTCGACGCTGACCAGGTCTCCGTCGCGAAGGCGGTAGTCGGTGGGGATGCCGTGCACCACGGCGTCGTTGACCGAGGTGCAGATCACCGACGGGAAGGGGGTGGGCGCGAAGGACGGCCGGTATCCGAGGAAGGGCGAGCGGGCCCCGGCCTTGTCCAGGACGGCGCGGGCCGCCTCGTCGAGCGCCCGCAGGGAAACCCCTACGCCGGCCGCTTCCCGGGTTGCGGCCAGCGCCTGGGCCACCACCCGTCCGGCTTCCCTCATCGCGTCCAGCGCGGCATCCGTCTTGATCTCGACCATGTGCTGTGACTCCACCCCGAGAGGATCCAATTCTTATACCGGTATTAGTATCACGGACATGGTGAGGACTCCTCTGACTTCGTGGGAACGGGAACGCGGCGAGCGCTTCGGCGCGCTGCTGCGTCGGGCACGCGGCGACCGGAGCATGGTGGAGGTGGCCGCTGCGGCAGGAGTCTCGGCAGAGACGCTGCGCAAGATCGAGACGGGCAGGGCTCCCACTCCGGCCTTCTTCACCGTCGCGGCGCTGGCCGCCGCCCTGCACCTGTCCTTGGACGAACTGGCCGCCGCGTGCGCACACGATACGGACTGGCAGGAGTCGGCACTCTCGGCCTGACGGCGACCGTCGGCGCCGGGCGACGCGCACCGGTGACACCGGCCCGCAGCGGCCCCCTCGGCCGTAGCCGCCGGCAGACGCTGTTGGGGGGCAGCTCGGTGAAGGGCCGTCAGGAAGGCGGCCAGTACGTCGGCCGCCTTCGCAGCGCTCGTTGCGGGGGCGCGGTCGGCAGGCGCGCCCGGCACCCGGATGGTGACGGTCCAGGGACGCGGGAACCGCTCGGAGGGAGCGGGGCTCGACCGCCGGAAGCGCGACGACGGTGACCGGCTGCCGACAATGCGGACCATGCCGACTCGCACTCGCCGTCGACTCCAACGGGGCGCGCTCCGGGGGTCCTTGGCGTGATGATGCGGGGCGGCCGACGAGCTTGGGCCGCGGCCGGCGACCAGTGCCCCGCGGAGGTGATGCGCGGGCGCGGGCTGGGCTCGTCCGGGAAGAGGAGGTGCAGGGCGACGACTGCCGGCCGGCGGACACCGTCCAGGAGCCTTTCTCAGCGTGGCGCGGCGAACACCGGCGGGTTCAGGCGGGCGAACCCTTCCTGCCGCTCGTAGGGGAAGTACGGGTAGGGCGCCGCCCGATGACTCGCCGCATCGAGTTTCGCCATCTGCTCGGGAGTGAGGCTCCAGCCGACGGCGCCGAGGTTCTGGCGCAACTGCTGCTCATTTCGGGCGCCGATGATGACCGAGGACACGGTCGGCCGCTGGAGCAGCCAGTTGATGGCGATCTGCGGCACAGCCTTGCCCGTCTCCTCTGCGATCTCCTCCAGCGCGTCCACCACGCCGTAAAGGTGTTCGTCGGCGACGGGCGGGCCGTAGTCGGCGGTGCGGTGCAGTCGGCTGTCGGGCGGCAGCGGTACGCCGCGCCGGATCTTGCCGGTGAGGCGGCCCCAGCCGAGCGGGCTCCAGACGATCGCGCCGAGCCCCTGGTCGAGGGCGAGCGGCATGAGCTCCCACTCGTAGTCGCGGCCGATGAGGGAGTAGTACACCTGGTGGGCCGCATAGCGCGGGCGGCCGTACTTCTCCGCGGTCGCGAGGGACTTCATCACCTGCCAGCCGGAGAAGTTGGAGACACCGACGTAGCGCACCTTTCCCGCCTGCACGAGGGTGTCGAGTGCGGCCAGCACCTCTTCGACCGGTGTCCCGGCGTCGAAGGCGTGGAGTTGGAACAGGTCGAGATGGTCGGTGCCCAGCCTGCGCAGGGCGTCTTCGCAGGCGGTGATCAGGCGGGACCGGGAGGAGCCCGCGTCGCCCGGTCGGTCTCCCATCGGCAGGCCGGTCTTGGTGGAGACGATCACCTGGTCCCGGCGGCCCTTGATCGCCTCCCCCAGCACCTCCTCGGAAGCGCCCGCGGAGTAGACGTCAGCGGTGTCGAACATCGTGATGCCGGCGTCCAGGCAGATGTCCACCAGGCGACGCGCCTCCTGCGCGTCGGTCGTGCCCCACGCGCCGAACAGCGGGCCCCGTCCGCCGAAGGTACCGGCGCCGAAGCTCAGCGCCGGAACCATGAGCCCGGACGCACCCAATCGCCTGTACTCCATACCAGTCCCCTTCCATGGAGGCATGAGCCGAGAGCCGTTGCGTACTAACGGGTCTATAGTTTCGTTAGCCGCCCGCCAAAAGTAGCAGGGTCCCGTAGTTAATGGAACTGGAGTGCCGTTATGCCTGGTGACGCCGAGCCGGGGACCGTACGACCCGGAGGGCGGACAGCCCGCGTGCGGGAGGCCGTGCTGCGGGCGGCCGAAGACGCCCTGACCGAACAGGGCTTCACTCGCCTGGACCTGGCCGACATCGCACGCCGCGCCGGTGTGGGCAAGACGACCGTCTACCGCCGCTGGGCGACCGTGACGGGGCTGGTGGCCGACCTCCTCCTGGACATGGCGGAGCAGTCCGCGCCGCGCACCGAGACCGGCTCGCTGCTCGGCGACCTGAAGGCCAACGCCCGTCTGGTGCAGCGGACCTTGACGGACCCGCGGCAGGGGGCGCTGTTCAAGGCGCTGATCGCTGCCGCCACCTGCGACGCGAAGACCGCCGCGGCCCTGCACCGCTTCTACGACATCCGCGTCCGGGAGTGGGCCCCCTGCGTCCAGCAGGCCGTCGAGCGGGGCGAGGTGCCCGAGGGCACCGATGCGCACGAGGTGATCCGCGCCGTGTCCGCCCCCCTCTACTACCGGCTGCTGATCAGCGGCGGCCTGCTCGACGAAGTCGCCGCCGACCGGGCCGCCGAGGCCGCCGCGACCGCGGCACGCGCGGGCGCGTACGTACGGGACGGGCAAGAGCCCGCGTGACCGACGGGCCCCACCTCCCGGAGGGCTCAACGCCGACCTCGCCCTCGACCGGTCGGGTCGGCAGGGGTTGCCGCGTTCGCCTGATGCAACTCTGATGACCCGTTAGCGTCTGTCAGGGACCGACCGATCCAGGCGCACGGGGGTACGACAGGTGAGCGAGAACTCTTCTTTTTTGACCGACCGATTCGAGGCGGAGCGGCCCGGGCTGCGGGCTGTGGCCTACCGGATGCTGGGCTCGCTCACCGAGGCGGAGGACGCCGTGCAGGAAGCATGGTTGAGACTCAGCCGCACCGATGTGAGCGAGGTGAAGAACCTGGGTGCCTGGCTCACCACGGTCGTGGGCCGGATATGCCTGGACATGCTGCGCTCCCGTACTTCCAGACGCGAGGATCCGCTGCCCGAGCAGGACGGATCGGTGCGGCTGCCGGACCCGGTGGTCACCGTGCCGGCCCGCGTCGACCCCGAGCAGGAGATCCTGATCGCGGATTCGATGGGCATCGCACTCATGATCGTGCTGGAGACCCTGGCCCCGGCCGAGCGACTCGCCTTCGTCCTGCACGACATGTTCGACGTGCCCTTCGACGACATCGCCCCCGTCCTCGGCCGCACCACGGTCTCCACCCGCCAACTGGCCAGCCGCGCCCGCCGCCGGGTCCAGGGCGCCGCCCCGGTGGCCGACACGGATCTCGCCCGCAAACGCGACGTCGTCAACGCCTTCCTCGCCGCCTCCCGCAGCGGCGACTTCGAAGCGCTCCTGGCCGTGCTCGACCCCGCCGTGGTCGCGCGCTCCGACGGCGGCACGCTCGCCCCCAGTCTCCTGCGGCGCGGCGCGGCCGACGTGGCGTCCCAGGCGATCACCTTCGCCCGCTTCGCTGCGGACCCGCATCTGGTGCTGGTCAACGGCACGCCCGGCGTCGTCTCGTTCACCCAGGGCCGAGCGCTGTCCGTCATGTCGTTCACCATTCGGGAGGGCCGCATCACCCGACTCGACATCCTCACCGATCCCGACCGCCTGGCCACGCTCGGCCTGACCGCCACCGCCTGACCGGTATCGGCCGCCCCCCGCAAGCGGGAATTCGCGACGCCTACAGGGCGCGGTGTCCGGCGATGCCGCCGCCGGGATCGTCCAGCAGGGCGATACGGGCGGTGATGCGCTTGCCCCCCGGCTCGCGCTCCGCCTCGAAGGCCTGGGCGACGGCCATCACGATCTCCAGACCGTGCTGGCCCACCCGGCCGGGATCCGCCGCCCGGGCCACCGGAAGCACCGGATCCGAGTCCCACACGGCCACCTCGACCAGGTCGCCGACGATCCGCAGATCCATCAGCGCGGGGCCGGGCGCGTACTTGCGGGCATTGGTGACCAGCTCGCTCACCACCAACTGCGTCACCTCGATCGCACGGACCGACACCGGCAGCCCGTGCTCCGCCTGCACGTCGGCCAGGAACCGGACAGCCAGGTGGCGGGCCTCGGCCACAGAGGTGCCGTCCCCGTGCAAGGCCACCGTCATCCCAACCGGCTCAGCCTCCGGCGTGGTGCCGCCCTCCCCCACAGGCACTTACTCCATCCAGCTCGTACTCGTCCATCACGCCCCGGCGCCTACCCACCGCCCACATCCCCACGCCCCCGCCGTCCCGCCAGATTCGGCGTCCCCGGGCGCCCGGCCCTTACCATGCAGGTCGGCCTGCCAAAAGCACCGGCCGGTACGTATCTCCGACGACCTGGGGGAAGCGAAGCGTGGCGGACACCGGCAAGACCCACCAGCCCGACCGTCTGTCGGTCGCGTCCGCCTCCTCCGACGGGATCCACGTCCTCACCGTGGCCGGCGAAATCGACTACGACACCGCCCCGCCCCTCCAGCACGCCCTGCGGATGTCCCGCCTGGGCACTCCCCCGTGCGTGGTGCTCGACATGCGGCAGGTCACCTTCATGGACTCGGCGGGCATCAACCTGCTCATCGCCGCCCACCGGGCCACCGCACAGGCCGGCGGCTGGCTGCGCCTGGCCGGGGTCCAGGACTCCGTCATGCGCACCCTGCGGATCGTGGAAATCGACACGATCATCGACTGCCACCCCACGCTTCGCGACGCCCTCCGTCCCTGACGGGATCCGCGACGGCGGAGTCCCTGAGCCGTCATGGCTTGCGACGCGGGGAGCTGGAGCGGTGGACGGCCTGGTGGGCCGGCGAGGCCGCGTCCCGGGCGCCCCGTGTGGCGGAGCGGCATGCCGGACGGGAAACTGGGTACCGAAGGCCACGGTCCGTACCGGGTCTACGGAAGCGCGGAAGGAGAGCTCCCATGTTGATGGCGCACCCGACTGTGCTCCGGGACCTCGTCGAGGAGTACGAAGCCCTCGCGACCGTGCACGCCGACCAGGCGGACAGCGCGCAGGCACGCCAGCGGATGGAGGACGTCGCTTACACCCTGTGCGTGTCCACCGGCACCCGGGATGTGGAAGCGGCTCTGGCCGTCGCCCACCGACAGCTCCGTCACGCCCGTATCCGCGGTGCGTCTGCTGCGACCAGCCGCTGACACCCGGCGCCGCGTCAGCGCCGGAAAACGGCGCCGCGTTGCGGCGGCCCGGCTGCCATCGCCGCCCTGAGCGGGACCGCCGGCCTCACGGCCGGGGATTCGTGCGCCGCCAGCCCCGGTGGGCGCCCGTGTCGCGCCGTCCCGCCACCGAGGCGCAGCGGGGACAGACCCGGGGGACGGCGTCCGCGGCGCCGCCCGTTTCCGGAAGGATGTCTTGCCAGTCGACGCCGTGGAAGGCGGCCAGGCGCGACCGGTGGAGGGAGCGGCCGCACATCGTCTGGTTGGCTCCGGGTTCCCAGGCATGCACCTCGCCTCCGGGCAGCCGGCGCCCGTCCTCCTCGTCCCACCAGCGGTCGGAGGCCGCCACCCGGTAACGCCGCGCCCTTGCCACCTGGGACGAGTGCCCCTCCTCGCGCCGGACGCCATGCCCTCGCACCAGCGGAAACGGTCACGGTCCGGTCGGTCCGGCCGGGACCTCGGGGCACCGGCCGTGCCGCCACCTCCCCGCCCGCGAGCGTCCGTTCGCTTCACCGACGAATATCCGAAAAGACATAAAATGCTCCTGAAAACTCCTTCGGCGACATCTTCGGAGCCGCCTCGACAGAAGCGCGGCACCCCGGCGGAACCCGCACCGGTTCGCCGGAGCCGTGGCAGAGCGCTCATATGAGCCCTTCAGGGCACGAGAGTGCAGTAAGCAGGCTTGCCGCAGTGACTATGGGGCACTCGGAGTGCCGAGAGCCACAGGGCGCACAGCAGTGGCGACAGCGGCGATCGCACAGGCCTCAGGGCAAGGGGAGAGTCGTGGCATTGCGCATCGGGGCAGAGGAAGAGTTCCACGTGGTCAACGTGGAGAGCGGCCGGCTGGTGCCACGCGCCCGGGACATACTCGAGCGGCTCGGCACACGCGGGTTCACCACCGAGCTGCAGCGATCGGTCGTGGAGAGCAACAGCCAGGTGCACCACACGCTCGACGGCCTGTACAAGGACCTGGCCGCAGCCCGGCGCCGTCTGGACGCGGCGGCCTCCTCACTGGGCCTCGCGGTGGTGGCGGCGGGTACGGTCCCCCTGGCCCGGATCACTTCGCGGGACGTCACCGCCGACCCGCGTTACCGGCACATGGTGGACGAATACCGCAGAGTCGCCGACGAGCAGCTCATCTGCAGCGCGCAGGTGCACGTCGACGTACCGGACCGGGACACCGCCGTGCGCGCCATGTGTCTGGTCTCGCCATGGCTGCCGCCGCTGCTGGCGCTGTCGGCCAGTTCGCCGTTCTGGCTCGGCGCGGACACCGGATACGCGAGCTGGCGGACCATGCTGTGGCAGCGCTGGCCCACCGCCGGCCCGGTCGGCTGCTACCCGGACGCCGCGGCATACGACGCCATGGTCGAGGACCTGATCCGCTCGGGCGTCATCAGTGACGCGGGGATGATCTACCACGACGTCCGCCCCTCCGCGCACCAGCAGACGCTGGAGCTGCGCATCTGCGACGCCTGCCCCCGGGCGGAGACGGTCGTGCTGATCAGCGGGCTCTTCCGCGCGCTGGTCCAGGACGCCTGCGACCGGCTGGCCCGCGAGGACGGTCCGGCCTGCGACGGGCACCACGAGTGGCTGCGTGCCGCGGCCTGGCGAGCCGCCCGCTCCGGACTCGAGGGAACCCTGGTCGACCCGGTCACCCGCCGCGCGGTTCCGGCCCGTACCGTCCTGCAGCGCATGCTGGTCCGGCTGCACCCGGCGCTGGAAGCGTCCGGTGACCGGGCCGTCGTGCAGGAGCTCATGGCGGAGGCCCTGGCCACCGGCAGCGCCGCGCACCGGCTGCGGCGGGCGGCCGCGGCCGAGGACCTGCTCGCCAGCATCGACCTGATGGTCGCGGAGACCCGCGGCGGGGCCGCCCCGCGGGCTTCCGCACCGGCCACGGCTCACGGCGCCGGCCGTCCCAGCCCCGTCTCCGGAGGCATGGGCGGCTGACCGATGACCACCGAGAGCAGCGGCTCCGACCCGGCGTACATCCGGCAGTTCCCACCAGCGCGGCGGCGTGCCGGCCCCGTCACCACGGCGGCCCGGTCAGCCCCCCGTCGCACGGTGCACGGGACACCCTTCCCGTGCCCCGTCCCGGGACGCGCACCCGGGTTCGTACCCCAGGAGAGTCGGTACCCCGTGTCCCGTATCCCTCCTGCCCTGTCCTCATCCGCCGCCGAACCGGGCACGGTGGCCGACGGACGGACGCACATCCCTGGGCCGGGTCCCCGGGCCGCCCGGTGTGCGGTGCCGTCCGCGGCATGTGGCGGCCCTACGAAAAGGAGGTTCCCCTGATGTGCGGGCTCAGCGGCGAGATCCGCTTCGACGGCGAAGAACCGGATCTGGCGGCGGTCGAGCGCATGACCGACCGGCTTGCGCCCCGCGGACCGGACGGCCGGGGACTGTGGTCCCAGGGTCCTGTCGCGCTCGGCCACCGCCGCCTGAAGATCATCGACATGTCGGAGAGCGGCGCCCAGCCGATGGCAGACCCGCGGTCACGCCTCGTCGGCGTCTTCAACGGCTGCGTCTACAACTACCGCGAACTGCGCGAGGAGTTGCGGGCACTGGGCCACCGGTTCTTCTCCGACTCCGACACCGAGGTCGTGATCAAGGCGTACCAGGAGTGGGGCGAATCCTGCGTCGAGCACTTCTACGGCATGTTCGCCTTCGTGCTCGTGGAGCTGGACAGCGGGCGCGTGGTCCTGGCCCGTGACCGGCTCGGCATCAAGCCGCTGTACCTGGCCGAGACGCCCGGAAGGCTCCGGTTCTCCTCCTCGCTGCCCGCACTGCTGGCCGCCGGCGGCGTGGACACCTCCCTCGACCCGGCCGCACTCCACCAGTACCTCAGCTGGCACGCCACCGTTCCCGCGCCGCGCACCATCCTCAACGGGGTGCGCAAACTGCCGCCGGCCACGGTCCGCATCATCGAACCGGACGGCACGCACCAGGACCGCTGCTACTGGCAGCCCGTCTACACCCGTCGCCCCGAGTACGCCGATCTGACGGCCGAGGACTGGACGGACGCGGTCCTCGAGGCGCTGCGCACCGCCGTACGCCGCCGGATGGTCGCCGACGTGCCGGTGGGCGTGCTCCTGTCGGGCGGACTGGACTCCAGCCTCATCGTCGCGCTGCTGGCCGGCGAAGGGCAGACCGACCTGGCCACCTTCAGTGTCGGCTTCGAGTCCGAAGGAGGCGAGGACGGCGATGAGTTCCGCTACTCGGACATCGTGGCGCGCCACTTCGGCACCGATCACCACCAGTTGATGGTTCCCTCCGACCGGGTCTCCAAGGCCCTGGACGGAGCGGTCCAGGCCATGAGCGAACCGATGATGAGCCACGACGTGGTCGCCTTCCACCTGCTGTCCGAGCAGGTGGCGAAGGAGGTCAAGGTCGTGCAGAGCGGTCAGGGCGCCGACGAGGTCTTCGCGGGCTACCACTGGTACCCGGCCATGGCGCGGGTGCCCCGGCCGCGGGCGGCCGACGCGTACATCGAGACCTACTTCGACCGGTCGCACGCCGAACTCGCCCGCATGCTCGACCCTTCCGTGCTGCCCGACCGCGACATCTCGGGCGACTTCGTCCGTGCGCACATGGCGGCCCCGGGCGCCGAGACCGCCCTGGACGCGGATCTCCGTCTGGACACACACGTGATGATGGTCGACGACCCCGTCAAACGCGTCGACAACATGACGATGGACTGGGGTCTGGAGGCCAGGGTGCCGTTCCTGGATCACGAACTCGTCGAGCTGGCTGCCGCCTGCCCGCCCGAGCTCAAGCTCGCGGACGGCGGCAAGGGGGTGCTGAAGGCCGTCGGCCGCAAGGTCCTGCCGCGGGAGGTCGTCGACCGGCCCAAGGGCTACTTCCCCGTCCCGGCGATCAAGCACATGGCGGGACCGGTGCTGCAGCGGGTCCACGAGGCCCTGACCGCGCCCGAGGCCAGGAACCGGGGCCTGTTCCGCAGGGATTACCTCGCCGAACTGCTGGCGGCGCCCAACGAGCACCGCACCAGGCGGGGGGCGAACGCGCTCTGGCAGGTCGCTTCGCTGGAAATATGGCTGCAGACGCACGGAATCCGCTGACCGGCGGACGGCCGCGCGCGGCGGACGGGGCCGCCCGCCCGGCCCCCGAGGAGCCGCAGGCCACGCCACTCCCCCGCCCCGCGGGCGCTGCTGCGCCGCCGGGCGGGGCGGCCGAGGACGGCCGGGGCACCACGGCAACCTCGGACACGGCGCACGGCGTGTCCGCCACGGAGCTGCCCGACGGCGCCCTGTCCGCGATCACACAGACCGCGCCCGCTCCCGTGCCGCTGCCCGGCACGGCCGCCCTTGAGGTTCCCCATGTCCTCACGGCCCACGGGTGCTGGTACCCGTCGGCGGATCCACAGGGCCGGAACGTGGCGTTCATCTGTGACCGGACCGGCGTCCCCCAACTGTGGGCCGGGCCCGTCGACGGCGACGAGGTGCACCTGCTGGACGCCGATCCCGATCCGGTCACCGAGGTCTCCTGGTCGCCCGACGGCCGCTGGATCGCCTACACCACCGCGCCCGGCGGCGGCGAGCACACACGGGTGCTGTGCGTGCGTCCCGACGGCACCGGGCGGCGGCTGCTGGCGGGCGGCGAACCGGGGAGCTCGGCGCACCTGGGCTGCTGGCAGCACGACGGGACGGCCGTCGCGGTGACCGTCGCCGAAGCCGTGGCGGCCGCCTTCCCGGAGGGCCGGGCTCCCAGCCCGGCACGCGTCGGCCGAGAAGAGCAGGTGTCGTTTTCCCGGGGCGCCGGGGGCGGCGGTGCGCGGCCGGGGGACGGTCTCCCGTCCGCTCCGGCGGTGCCGTCGTACCGCCTCGACCGCCGCGCCGGCGGGGCCCTGACCGCGGCTGAGGCGCTCACGTCCGCGGGCGAGCCGTCGTCCAAGACGCTGTCGGTCTACCTCGTCGATCCGGAGGGCACGGCCGCCCCCGTGCTGGTGGCCAGTGAACGCGGCGCGGCCACCCTGCGCCTGTGCGACCTGAGCGGTGACGGGACGCTGGCCCTGCTGCGCCGCGGCCCGCGAGGCCATCGCGAGGCTCTCGTCGTGCGCACCGGGGACCTCCGGGTGACCTGCCGGGTTCCGGTCGCCGACGGCGACCCGTGGATCGGGGGTTTCGCACCGGACGGGCGGACCCTTTGGCTGCGCAGCGACCACGACCGGGAATACGCCGCCCTGTACGCCGTCCGGCTCGATGCGCACGGGCAGCGGACCGCCATGACGGTGGCGGCTCACCGCGAGGACTGCGACCTGGAGCTGCTGGCCCTGGACCGGGACGGCACGGGTGCGGTGCTGTCGTGGAACGTGCGGGGCGTCAGCGAGCTGGAGGTCGATGCGCTGCTCCAGGTCGGCCCGGCCGACCACCCCCTGCACGCAGGGCAGGGCGGTGCCCCGGGCGCCCCGTCGCCCAAGGTCACCGCCCCGTCCGGGATGGTGGTGGGCCCGGGCCGCAGGATTCCGCTACCGCACGAGGTCGTCACCCGGGTGGCCGTCACAGCCGATCCGGGGGCGCCGGTCGTGGCTCTCTCCGGGTCCCAGCGCCGGCCCGGGGTGTGGTGGTTGCACCAGGACGCCGCGCTGCGCACACCCTGGTCCTCCGGCGACCAGGACGTGGCTCCGGGAAGCCATCGGCCCGTGCGGCCGGTGCCGCTGCGTCCAGTCGCCCGTGACGGACTGGCCCTGGGCGGCTGGTACTACCGTGCGCCGGGCCGCCCGGCAGGGGACCCGGCTCCCTGTGTGGTGCACCTGCACGGCGGCCCGGAGGATCAGGAACGCCCGGTGTTCGATCCGCTCTACCACGAGTTGCTGGGCCGCGGGCTGGACGTCTTCGCTCCGGACGTACGCGGCTCCTCCGGTTACGGCCGTTCCTTCGTCGAGGCGGACCTGGGCGCGGGCCGGTTCGCCGCCATCGACGACGTCGCCGACTGCGCGGCCCACATCGTCGTGGCGGGCCTCGCCGATCCCCGCCGGCTCGCCGTGATGGGCCACTCCTACGGCGGCTACCTGGTGATGGCTTCCCTGGTGTGGCATCCGGACCTCTTCCGCACCGGCGTCCCGGTCTGCGGCATGTCCGACTTCGCCACCTTCTTCGCCGGCACCGAGCCGTGGCTCGCGCAGTCGGCAGCCCACAAATACGGACACCCCGAACGCGACCGGGATCTGCTGCGGGCACTGTCGCCGATGAGCCGGATCGACGCGCTGCGTGTGCCGGTGCTGGCCGTCCACGGCGAACACGACAGCAACGTGCCGCCGGACGAATCACGCCAGTTCGTCCGTGCCGCCAGGGAACGCGGACTCGAGGCGGAACTCCTCATCCTGCACCAGGAGGGTCACTACTTCCGGCGCGCGGACAACCGCCGCACGTTCCGCAGGGCCGCGGCCGACTGGATCCAGCGCCACCTGACGAGCTGAGCGGAACCCCGGGGCGAAGACATCGTCCGGCCGGCGGGACGAGGTGACCTCGCGGCCCGGCCTGCCCTGCGTCAAGGCGTGCCGAACGGGTACCCGGGTCGGACACCTTGACCACAGGAGGGACACCGTGAGCGGTTCGTCGGTGAAGGCGGTGGGGTGGGCGCGCTCTCTGCCGTTGAACAGCGAGGTGAAGTCGGCGCGGGACTGGGCGCGCGCACATCTGGAGTCGCTGGGCTGGACGGAGAGCGCGCCGCAGACGGTGGAGGCCGTACTCCTGACCGTCTCGGAACTGGTGACCAACGCGCACCGGCACGCGCACAGCTCCGCCCAGCTGATGCTGACCTGGGACACGCGCTGTCTCCACGTCGCCGTACACGACAACTCCACGGACCTGCCCACCCCTCTCCCGCCGAGCACCCGGCGGCTGGGCGGGCGGGGCATGCTGCTGGTGGACGCCCTCGCCGACGAATGGCAGGCACGGCCCTGCCCCGACGGCAAGATCGTCCATGCCTGCTTCCGCCCGCCCGCTTCCCCCGGGGAGTCGGACAGCTCCTGACCGGCACGGGGGTGCCGCCTACGGTCCTGCGGTCCGCCGTGGCATCGGCCGAGCGCCGCGGGGGACTCCGGGCACCGCCCTCGGTCCTCGGCTGTCGCCGCGTGCCCGCGCCTCGGCTGCCGGTGCCGCTCAGGCCGGGCGGCGTCCCTCGGTGACAGCACGGCGCAGGCACGCGCCGATCGTGATCACGATCGCTGCGGTGCCGTAGGACCATGCCTGGAGCGGGAATCCGGGCAGGAGGCGGCCGCCGAGGTAGAGAGCGGTGCCGGCGAGGGTGACGCTCAGCCATTCCCAGCGGCCGTCCATGGCCACGAGGGCCACCACGAGCAGGGAGTACCAGGGGTAGTTCGGGGAGAAGAGGAGCAGGGCCGTGCCGGTGAGCAGCAGGGCGCCGCGCCAGGGGCGGGCCGGGTCGCCGCGCCACCACGCGTACAGGCCGATCAGCACCAGCAGCGCGACCGCGGTCGCGCCGGCGGCGGCGTCCGGCAGCAGCAGCCGCAGCAGGGCGAAACGGTGTACGTCACCGGGTTCGTAGCCCTCCTCGTGGAGGTAGCCGGGCAGGTAGCCGAGGACGCCCGCGCCCGAGGCCGCGACATAGGGCAGGTAGGCGAGCGCGACGGCGGTGACGGCGCCCGCGACGACGCGCAGGACGCGAGCCGGGGTGCGTTGTCCGGACAAGGCGCCGGGCAGGGCGAGGACGGGCAGGAGTTTGACGGCGATCGCGGCGCCCAGCAGCGCGCCGCGGCGGCTTCCGGCGGTGGCGGTGCCGAGCGCGAGCACGGTGAACAGGACGCCCAGGGTGTCGATGTGGGCGTTGTCGACCGCTTCCAGGGCGACGGCCGGGCACCAGGCCCACAGGGCGGCCCGGGCCGGGGCGTGACGAGGGTCGACGCGGCGGCGCAGGACACGGAGCAGGGCGAGAGTCGTGCCGAAGGACAGGACGGCGCCGCCGACCTGGAGCGGCTTGTGGCGGCTGCCCGGCGGGGACAGCGTGTGCACGGCGAGGTACCAGCCCTCGGCGACCGGGGGGTAGATGGTGGGGACCGTGGGTCGGTTGATGCGGACGCAGAGGCCGCTGCCGGTGCGGGTGAGTCCCCACCCCTTGCAGTCCTGTGGTGTGGGGAACAGCCAGTGGTCGCGCAGGTGGGAGAGTTCGGGTGCGGCGGGCGGGTAGGCGTAGGGGGAGATCCCGGCGGCCTGGACGCGGCCGTCCCAGGCGTAGCGGTACATGTCGTCGCTGGTGCGCGGCTGTGCGGTGAGTCCGGCCAGGGCGACCGCGGCCGAACCGATGACGACGAGGACGGTCGCGGCGCGGGCCGGGACCTTGCGTACGGTCCACACGGCGGCGGCGAACAGTGCCCAGGCGACGGCGTATCCGGCCAGCAGCCGGCCGGAGGCCCTGTCGTCGTCGCCGGTCCGGAGGGTGTCGACGACGACGGCGGTCAGGGCTGCGAGAAGGACCGCGGTCACGGCGGTTCGAAGGCGAGCGCTCTGTTCGGTGGGACGCGGAGACGGGAGTGCGGCGGAGCGTCCGGGGTCCTGCCGGTGCGGGCTGGCGGTGTCGGTCATCGGCGCTCCGGCCCGTCGTGGGGCATGGGGCGCACGGCGTCGGGCCCGGTGTTCGGGCGGCGCAGTTCGAGGAAGGGGCGCTCGTCGGTCGTCCACCGGCCGGTGAGGATCCATCCGGTGGCGCCGGCCGCGTGCAGCAGGGCGGTCGTGCCGACGCGGGCCCAGGGAAAGGGACATCCGTGGCGGCCGTGGGCGTCCTCGACACGGACGGTGAGGCGTTCGTCCACGTCCTGCGGAGCCGCTTCGGCCAGCAGGAACCCGCCGGGGCGGAGCAGGTCGCGCAGGCGGGCCAGGAGCGCCACCGGGTCGCCCCCGATGCCTATGTTGCCGTCCATCAACAAGGCCGTGCCCCAGCGGCCTTCTCGAGGCAGCCGGTCGAACACGGACCGCTGGAGCGCGGTCCCGCCCCGGTGGCGGGTCCGGGCGACGGCGGCCGGGCTGACGTCCACTCCGAGCGCCGGTACGCCCCGGGCGGCGAGGGCGGCCACCAGGCGTCCGGGGCCGCAGCCGACGTCCAGGACGGGTCCGGTGCAGCGGTGCAGTACGCCTGTGTCGGCGGCGTCGGGCGGGGCGCAGAAGCGTTCCACGTCCAGCGCAAGCAGTTCGGCCGCCCCCTCGGTGTGCGGTGCCATGCGGCGCAGGTACAGCGGGCCGCGGCCGGTGCGCACGGCACGGCCGTAGGGGTCGTCCGTCCAGGGCTTCCCCGGATCGACGGGTGCGAGGCGATCGGGGCGGTGCGCGGGCGCTTCGAACTGGGAAGGCAGAGTGACGCGCAGGCGGGCCTCCTCCGGCCCGGTTCCGTCCGCCGGCTCGGCCCGGCCGGCGACGGTTGTGCGCGTCCCGTGCGCCGTGCCGCTCATCGGACGGTCTCCGCGAGCAGCGCCAGGGTGGCGGCGAAGCGGGATCCGGGCGGGCAGCAGGCGACCACGGAGGCGGCGTCGGCGGCGGTGTCCACGTCACGCAGCAGTGGCAGGTCACGGACGGTCAGCCCCGCCTCGGCGAGCCTGCGGCGCTGGACGGCTCCAGTGCGGTCGGTGGACATCGGAACACCCCGTACGAGGTTCCCCGCGCGGGTCGGGTCGGCGAAGCCCAGGGCCCAGAATCCGCCGTCGGCGGCGGGGCCGAACCAGGCGTCGTGCCCGTCCCGACCGACATCGGCCAGCAGGTGCGGGGTGAGCTGCGGTGTGTCCATGCCGACCAGCAGGGCCGGGCCGTCGTCGCAGCGGGCGAAGGCGGCGGCGATCCGCTCGTCGAGGCCGCCGGACGCTTGAGGCACGACCTCGAAGCCGGGCGGCAGCCAGGGACCCGGGGTCCCGTCGAGGAAGAGAATGCGACGCCGGGCGGGGACCCGGAGCATCGTGTGGAGCGTGTCGGTCAGCGCGGCCTCGGCCAGGGCGGCCGCCTCCTGCGGGGTGAACGGCGGGGTGAGGCGGGTCTTGACCCGCCCGGGCACCGGTTCCTTCGCGATGACGAGCAGGGTGGCCGGATACGCGGTCAGGGGGCGGGCGTTCATCGGGCGCCTCCCGCGGCGCTCGCTCCGGCGACCGCTGCGGCAGGCGGCTGCTCGGCGAGGACGGCTCGCATGTCACGCACGGCCTGCCAGGTGCCGCGCCAGGTGCCGGTGACCTTCGAGCGGCCCTTGCGCGGCCGGTAGGGCACGTCGGTCTCCGCCACCCGCCAGCCCGCGTCGGCGGCACGTATCACCATCTGCAGCGGGTAGCCGGAGCGACGGTCGGTCAGGCCCAGGGCCAGCAACGCCTCCCGGCGGGCTGCGCGCATCGGGCCCAGGTCGTGCAGGCGCACGCCGGTACGGCGGCGGATGAGACGGGCCAGCTCCAGGTTGGCCAGCCGGGCGTGTACGGGCCAGGCATTGCGGGCGGTGGGCCGACGGCGGCCCAGGACCAGATCCGCGGTTCCCTCGAGGACGGGGCCGGCGACGGCCGGCAGCAGCCCGGGGTCGAGGGAGGCGTCGCAGTCGCAGAAACAGACCACGTCGGCCGTGGCGGCGACGAGTCCCGCGTGGCACGCGGCGCCGAAGCCGCGCCGCGGCTCATGGACGACGTGCGCGCCCAGCTCGCGGGCGATGTCCGGGGAGCCGTCGGCGGAGCCGTTGTCGACGACGATCGCCCGCCAGGCGGCCGGAATTCGTTCCAGCACCCACGGCAGGGCGTCGGCTTCGTCGAGGCAGGGCAGCACGACGTCTACGGAGGAGGGGGATGTCTCGATCACCTCACTCACCCTACGGACGCAAAACGTACATATGGGACTACGTGTCCTTACGGATCGCTGACGTCGTTCCCCGCCTTCCTCTGCGACGGGATCCCGGTGTGAGACTCGGTCGTGTGAAACGCGTACTCGTGGTGGACGACGACCCCACCGTCTCGGAAGTCGTCGCCGGATATCTGGACCGGGCGGGATTCGCCGTCGACGTGGTCGCCGACGGACCCACCGCCGTCGCCCGGGCCTCCTCCCGGCCGCCCGACCTGGTGGTGCTGGACCTGATGCTGCCCGGCATGGACGGACTGGAGGTCTGCCGCCGCATCCGGACGGCCGGACCGCTCCCGGTGATCATGCTGACCGCTCGCGGTGACGAGGAGGACCGCATCCTCGGCCTGGAGGTCGGCGCGGACGACTACGTCACCAAGCCGTTCAGCCCCCGGGAACTGGTGTTGCGGGTGGAGTCCGTGCTTCGCCGGGCCGGTACGCCGACGGCCCTTCGCCCCGGGGCGGCGGAGCCGTGGCTGCGGGCGGGCCCACTCGCCCTGGACCCCACCGCCCGGCGCGCCACCCGTAACGGCGTCGAACTCGCTCTCACCATGCGGGAGTTCGACCTGCTGGAGTTCTTCCTCCGGCACCCCGGACAGGCCACGAGCCGGGAGCAGTTGATGCAGCGGGTCTGGGGCTGGGAATTCGGTGACCTGTCGACCGTCACCGTGCACGTACGGCGACTGCGCGAGAAGGTCGAGGACGACCCGGCCCGACCTCGCCTGATCAGCACGGTGTGGGGTATCGGCTACCGATTCGACCCTCCCCCGCAGCGGGAGGACGAGGTCGGCCATGGTCACTGACACCCTCCTCATCGCGCTCTACGCCGCGATCGGAGCGGCGGGCGCCGGACTGCTGGGCGCGACCGCCCTGCGGGCGCTGCGGAACCGGTCCGTCACCGTGGCCCTGGCCGTGGTCGCCGCCGTCACCGTGGCGGCGATGCTCGCCGGAACCATGCTCGTGTCCTGGGCGATGTTCCTGTCCGACCACGACCTGTGGGTGGTGACGATGGTGTGCTCCATGGCCGCGGTCGTCTCCCTCGCCGTGGCGCTCCTCCTCGGCCGCAGTGTCGTGAAGGGCAGCCGGGAGCTGGCCGAGGCCACCCGCGCCCTCGGGGACGACGGCACGTTCACCCCGCCCGCCGCCGCGCCCACCGCCGAACTCGCCCAACTGAGCCGCCAGTTGGCCGCCACCAGCGCCAAGCTCGCCGCCTCCCGGGAACGGGAGCGGACCTTGGAGGCCTCGCGGCGTGAACTGGTCGCCTGGATCTCCCACGACCTGCGCACCCCGCTGGCCGGCCTGCAGGCGATGACCGAGGCCCTCGAGGACGGCATGGTCGACGATCCCGGCGTCTACCACACCCGCATCCGCGCGGAGGTCGGCCGCATGACCGCGATGGTCAGCGACCTGTTCGAGCTCTCCCGCATCCAGGCCGGCGTGCTCGCCCTGTCCCCGGCCCGGATGTCGGTCTACGACCTCGTCGGGGACGCCATCGCCGGTGTCGACGCGCTCGCCAGGGAACACGGCGTGCGGCTGGTGGGCGACGGAGTCGAACCCGTGCCGGTGGAGGTCGACGGCCGCGAGATGTCCCGTGTGCTCGCCAACCTGCTGGTCAACGCGATCCGTCGCACACCCGCCGACGGCACGGTCGCCGTCTCGGCCCGCCGTGAGGCCGACCGGGTGGTGCTGTCGGTGACCGACGGCTGCGGTGGGATCCCCCCGGAGGACCTGCCCCGCGTCTTCGACACCGGCTGGCGCGGCACCGACGCCCGCACCCCGCCGGCCGGCGCGGGGCTCGGGCTGGCCATCGTGCGCGGCATCGTGGAGGCCCATCAGGGGCGCGCGGCGGTGTGCAACGTACCGGGCGGCTGCCGGTTCGAGGTGCACCTGCCCGCCGCCGTCTGAGGAGACTCGGGAACCAGGCCCGGGGCGGGACGGGAGAACGGGGAAGGCCTGCCGCTTTTCCCACGTGAACCGAAAAGCTTACCCCCCCCACCAGGCCACCAAAAAGAAACCCCCCCCCCCCCCCCCTCCCCAACCCAGGCTCCGTGAAGAACACCACCAACAAAACATAAAAAAA